>JAHEZA010000317.1 GCA_023251335.1 Chitinophagaceae bacterium
ACAAATCTTCGTGCCAATTTTTTTCTCCATTCAATACAAAACCTATGCTCGTGCGCTCATCATTAAACCGTAGCATCCACATCCAACCTTCGTCCAATATATGATGCAAGGCAGACCAATCTGGATTGTACGGAAAATAACCAACCGGAATTTTTCTTTCATTCAGTATTTGTGTCCAGTGAGGCACATTATTGAAATGAGAAAAAACAGAATAGGAATTGGTAAGAAAATCATTTGCCGAAGATTCAATTCTTAATAGTTTCTCCGCCAAAAAACCGCTTCCGCTGGCATCAATAAAAAACGAAGAATGAATCGTTTCATTTTTACCCAATCGTTGAATCTGAAATTCCCATGCTACATTTCTTGTTGCTTTTATAATTTCAGTCAGATCAAAATAATCTATATTGCTCTCTTTTACTTTCGTCACCAGGAAAGCATCAAAATCGCTGCGAAGCCAGTTGGTATCCGATTCCTTATCGCTTGCACTTGCCGCAACGAGCAATTCATTGGTATGATTTTTATCAGTAATAAATTCTTTTCCCGGGTAATGCTTGAAAAAACTAAATCCTCTTTTGATGCCGCATACAATTTCAGGATGCGATTTTTGCCAGCTTCCATATCGCGAAAAATCGTAAAGCCAGGGCAAATCATATTTTGCAGAAAGTTTTCTTAATATCATATCTGCCACAGGCGTAGAAGATTCACCGATTGCAAAACGTGGGTGCTTTCCCTTTTCCAGTAAACAAACTTTTAAGCCGATTTTTTGTAATAGTAAAGCAGTGAGCGAACCGGCAAAACCGGCGCCTGCTATCAAAATATCATAATGGTTACTGTTGTTGTTGTTTTTATTCATGATTGAGTTCAGTTGTATTTCAAAATTGAGGAGTGTAATGACTTTATGTGAGCTTTCGCCTAAATGTTTTTGACACAGACCTGCGTGACGGCATACAGGTGACACAAATTTAATCCGTATAGCGTATAAAATGATGCATTAAAACAACATGTCATCACACGCAAAGGGATAATTTTTAATAAAAACTATCCGGGTAGCAATATGTTTGGACAAGTGCAATACAAAAATCTTTATAATTTTGAATTCTATCTCTAAAAGGAATCTTCTAATTTTACAACTATGTTGGATAAATTTGAAATATTGGACATTTTGAAAAAACAAAAGCCATTTCTCCGTGATAAATTTAATGTAAAAGAAATCGGCTTGTTTGGCTCGTATGCCCGAAGTGAGGCGACAAACAAAAGTGACATTGATTTCTTGATTGAATTATTCCCAAATACTGAAAATTATATTGAAACCAAAGAGGCCTTGCGCGAATATCTAAGGAAATTATTTGGGAAAAATATAGACCTGGCTAATCCGCGTTCGTTAAAACCACATTTTAAGAACCGAATATTGAAACAAGCTGTATATGCATGAACATGATGAAGCCAACATAGAGGATTGCTTGTTTGCAATTTCACATATTGAAGAATATACTGAAGGCGTAACATCCTCTGACCAATTACTAAGCGATTCTAAAACTTATGACGCAGTGTTGATGAATTCTGTAATCATTGCAGAAGCATGTAACCGGATAAGTCCTGAATTACAAATAGAACATTCTGAAATAGCCTGGAAGAATATCGGGGATTCAGGAATTTTATCGCACATGATTATTTTGGAGTTGACATTGATGTTGTGTGGCAATCACTGACAATAGAATTGCCCAAGCTAAAGATTGGCCTGCGAAGGATGTCAGAGAAGAGATAGGATTATCCCGAATAAAAATTCATTTAACAAAAAGGTTGGGGAACCTTGATAGTATTATTGGATACAATTACATTTTATTTTTTCCTGAAATTTTTGGGTTAAATTCATTTGTTCCAAACGGAGTTTTCTTGCTTCAAAACATTCAGCACAATCAGATAAAAATCCAATATCCCAGGTATCTGCAAAAACTTTTCCCTGGTGTAATGCAAGCGATTGTTCAAACACCTCTTCTAATGCGTGTAATGTTGGAGGAATGTATTCTCCGTTTCTTTCCAACATATCCATAATCCCGTTTCCGGAACGTGTAGGAATGATGGAGCATGTGCCCACGCCACATTCAAAAGCAAATTTTATTGTTTTAAATGCCCATTCAATATTCTCTTTTTCATCCGTAAGAAAAGGCGGATTTAAAAGAACAAAGGCACGCATTTGAATTTTGTTGCTTCTTAAAAACCCGGTGGCTTTTTTAAAATCGTCTATGGTTAACCGTTTATTCAATTTGGGCAATACATCCGGATGAATCGTTTCAAGCCCCATCGCTATTTCGAGCTTGCCGTTTATTTTTTCATTGAAATCAACACAGGATTTACCACAAAGATTCGGATGATTTTCTACTATAACTTTTTTAAAAGGACGAACGCGTTCGATGATTCCGGGATAATCTGACAAAGGAATCGCTTTGGTATCGAAGAAATTGCTGCTGTTATATAATTTAATCACATCCGCTTTGGGAAGACGCGCTAACGCATAATCTATCTGCTTTACAATTGCTCCGGGCGGCGTAGGATATGTAAGTGTATTTTTCCAAAGGTCACACATCAAACACCTGAAAGAACACTCCTTGCCGGTAAGAAAAATGGTGTTTATTTTTTGCACACTTCCATTTTCACCCGGCTCTTCTTCCTGCAAAAAGTGATACGGTATTTCAGGATTTACTTCGTTACGTTTCGGACGAAGCCTTTCAATTTCATAACGGTCATGCATACAGTGAATTGAAATAAAGGCGGTATTCCATCTCGTTTGCGGCAAACATTTCGTTAAATGTATTTTCGTCAGCCACGCCTTTTTGAAACCTGCGTTTTTCAAAAACAGGCATATCAAAACCGGTAATAGCTTTTACGCCTCTTTTCACAATTTCTCCTTTTAGCGCATACAATTCCTCTTCGCTCCAATTGGTCAATGCAATGAACGGAATTCCTTCCGCCACTTCAATAACATTTGGCAATGAATAAGGGCTAAAATCTTTAAATCCCATTGTCCGTTGTGGTGCATAAGAACGCACATGGCCCCGGCTTTGGCCACCGGTGTACGTGAGAGAATGTTTTATTTTATCAACGCCCCAGCCTTCCTGGTAAAGCATTGAATTATTTAACACACTTCTTATTGTTAACTCTGTGTTCTCCTCAATCGGATAATCTTTCAGGTTTTCATCACCGCCTTCTCCGTCGGCCATGTATTTCCAATCAGGATAAAGCTGACGAATTTTTTTGCACAGCGCGAGCGATAAAGTGGCTGATTCGATATCAAGTCGTTTATAATCTTCCACCACCTTAATGGCTTCTTTATAATTCACTTCTGATTTGGGAACATCCAGCACTTCAAGGAAAAGTGATAAACCCAATTCATCCAAAAACTGGTGTGCCTGGTCCGCATCCGGGCCGTTATTTATCGATAGTGTAAATGCCTTTAAACGTTGCGGCGAAAGCCCCATCTTAAGCATCAAATGATACATCACCAGGAACACAGAACCACTATCAATTCCGCCGGAAAACAATACGCCGATGGGTTCATTTTCCGGAATCATCTTCAGCCATTTCTGGCATTCATTTGCAAGCGCTCCGATGTATGCTTTTCCTATTTCATCCAGGTCGTTTGTAAGACGATTTCTTTGCGGATCAAAAAAACGTGTGTAAACCGGGTTAGGGTCGGGGCAGCCAATTACCTGCAGGCGCACCACATGATGCGCAGGAACCATGCGGGTATAAGAAGGATGGAATTGCGAATGCAGATTTTTGCTTTTCAGGAATTCGTAAATTTCATCCATTCTTTCGGCAACGATTAATAACGGTCCGGCTACTTGCTTCGCCAGGAAATACCGCATGGGCCTGCCGATAGAACGTGCCATAAAAACTTCCTGGCCTACTTTTTCTACAATTGCAAACTGGCCTTCGATATTGCGCACGCGGCTGGCATCGCCGGAAATAATGGCTTCAGTAACTTCTTTTGGCGTCATGTTGAAAATAATATTGTTGTTATAATCCAGCAGGTTTGCGAAGTTTTGAACGGGTTGTGTGGAATTACTCATTTTTATTCTATTTTGAATTTTTTAATCTGTTTAAAAATTTGGTCAGGCCCATTAAATTTCGAAATGCAAATTTCACCGTTTGCCTAACAAGTTAGGTATTTCAATCAAAGAAAATACGGGGAGTAAAAATAGGTATAA
>JAHEZA010000318.1 GCA_023251335.1 Chitinophagaceae bacterium
GCCCAAACCTATTACGGCGAGTTTCTTTTTTTTATCTACTAATTCCTGGTACATAATTTTTTTTCTTTCATCGGCTTTGCCAGATGTTTACATTTTCTTTATTTTTTCAATTCAGTTTTAAAAATGTCAGTGAAACAACAAATAACCGAAATTCTTACTTTGCCAATTGACCAATTAACTCTCATCTCTTACTTTCAAATTCCTTCGGTAACTTATACCAATCTTCTTCGGGTAGTGATTTGAAATAATCATAAGTAATTTTCAACCCTTCCGCCCGGGTTACCTTCGGTTCCCATTTTAATAATTCCTTTGCCCTGGTAATATCAGGTTGCCGTTGTTTTGGATCATCCTGGGGCAACGGTTTGTAAATTATTTTCTGTTTTGCTCCTGTAAGTTTGATGACCTCTTCAGCAAAATCTTTTAAAGTAATCTGATCCGGATTACCAATGTTTACCGGCAATACATAATTACTCATCAGCAAACGATAAATACCTTCTACCAGGTCATCCACATAACAAAAACTTCTTGTTTGACTACCATCGCCAAAAACAGTAAGGTCTTCGCCGCGCAATGCCTGTCCTATAAACGCAGGCAAAGCCCGGCCATCATTCAATCTCATTCTTGGGCCATAAGTGTTGAAGATTCTTACAATTCTTGTATCCAATCCATGAAATGTATGATACGCCGTCGTGATAGCTTCCTGGAAACGTTTTGCCTCATCATAAACACCACGGGGACCTACAGGATTTACATTTCCCCAATAGTCTTCAGTTTGCGGATGTACCATTGGGTCGCCATACACTTCGCTGGTAGAAGCTACCAGGATTCTGGCTTTTTTTGAAAGCGCCAATCCCAGACAATTGTGTGTTCCCAGTGAACCAACTTTTAATGTTTGGATGGGAATTTTTAAGTAATCTATCGGGCTTGCAGGAGAAGCAAAATGGAGAATATAATCCAACTTTCCGGGTACATGAATAAATTTTGAAACATCACAATGATAGAATTCGAAATTCTCCAGATGAAAAAGATGCTGGATATTTTTAAGATCACCCGTAATAAGATTGTCCATGGCAATTACGTGCATGCCTTCTTTAATAAATCTATCGCAAAGATGTGAGCCAAGAAAGCCCGCAGCGCCCGTGATAAGTATGCGGGGTTGAGTTGATGATATGTTATTTGTAGTCATTTATTTTTTCATCGGGCTAAACCCAATGTTAGTATATAACGCCTTTCGGAGCTAAATTCATGATTGCCGATTGACCATTCACGCTTCCCCCTTCACCACTGCTCTTCCGACACTTTCATAATGAAATCCTTCCTCTTTCATTTGCTGCAGATCAAATAGATTTCTACCATCAAAAATTGCAGCACTCTTTAAAAGGGATTTTATTTTATCAAAATCCGGTGTTCTGAATTCGCTCCATTCTGTTGCTATCACCAGACAATCCGCGCCTTTAAGAACATCATATTGATTTTCAGCGTAAGAAATTTTATCGCCTATTTCTCTTTTTATATTTGCCATCGCTTCCGGGTCATAAGCGGTAACTGATGCGCCATGACTGATTAATTCTTCTATGATTTTCAATGCGGGCGCTTCGCGTATATCATCCGTATTGGGCTTAAAAGCCAATCCCCAAAGAGCTATATGTTTATTAGTCAGATCATTCTTAAAATAGCTTTTTATCTTAGGCAAAAGATGCACTTTCTGTTTTTCATTTACCTCCATCACTGCCTCGAGGATTCTGAAGTTATAGTCTGCCTGCTGAGCTGATTTTGAAAGTGCCTTTACATCTTTTGGAAAACAACTTCCTCCATACCCAATCCCTGGAAATAAAAATCTTCTGCCGATTCTTTCATCACTGCCCATTCCCTTTCTTACCATGTCCACTTCCGCGCCAAGCCTTTCACACAATTGCGCTATTTCATTCATAAAAGAAATTTTGGTAGCGAGAAAAGCATTAGCTGCATATTTGGTCAACTCAGCGGATTTTTCATCCATATAGATTACAGGATTTCCCTGCCTTACGAAGGGCGAATACAATTGGCCTAAAATATCTTTTGCTTTTTCGGAGGATGTACCAATTACTACCCGGTCCGGTTTCATAAAATCATCAACAGCAACTCCTTCACGCAAAAATTCAGGATTGCTTGCCACGTCAAATAATTTTTCCGGATTTTCGATTCCGGCTTCAATGGCACTTTGCACAATAATGTTGTGTACTTTTTCCGCGGTTCCTACGGGCACGGTACTTTTATCAACAATGATTTTGTAATCACCTTTTTTCAAAAGCTTGCCAAGATTGTCTGCGACTCCTAAGACAAAATTAAGATCAGCATATCCATCTCCATCGGGCGGTGTGGGCAATGCCAGGAAAATGACTTGCGCGTTCCTGATACCATCAGCAAGTGAAGTGGTGAATTGTAATCTTCCTTCCTTGCTGTTTCTTTCAAAAAGCTTTTCAAGTCCTGGTTCAAAAATGGTAATTTTCCCCGATGATAATCTTGCCACTTTTTTCTCATCAATATCAACACAAATAACTTTGTTTCCTGTTTCCGCAAAACAAGTTCCCGTTACCAGCCCTACATATCCCGTTCCTATAACTGAAATATTCATAGATTATTTGTTTATATATTCTAAAACTTTACCAGCGATATAACTCTGTTGTTCTTCATCAAGTTCAGTATGCATGGGTAATGAAAACACCCTATGAGTAAGCCAATCCGTTTTTTCGAGATCATAATCGGCGCCGCCAAAAGACGCGAACATTTTTTGCTTGTGTGCCGGGATAGGATAATAGATCATACATGGAATGTTATTTTCTTTTAAAAATGCCACCAGCCCATCACGCACGCTTTCAGGATTATCTATATTTTTTAGAATAACCGTGTATTGATGAAAGACGTGCTTACTGTAAGGTGCGCGGAAGGGAACAGAAATTTTATCATTTCCCGCAAAAGCATTATCATAAAAATCTGCCGCTTTTCTCCTTGCGTCTATATAACTGTCCAGTAACGGTAATTTAATATTCAAAATTGCAGCCTGCAATGCATCCAACCTTGAATTGCATCCCACCAAATCATGATGGTATTGTTTACTCTGACCGTGATTGGCTATCATTTTCAATTTCAATGCAAGTTCATCATCGTTTGTGCAAACAGCACCCCCATCGCCATAGCAGCCTAAATTTTTACTTGGGAAAAAAGACGTGCAGCTAACGGTTCCTATGTTACCTGTTTTTTTAACCGTACCATCTTTAAAAGTATAATCGCTGCCAATAGATTGCGCATTATCTTCAATTACAAATAAATGATGCTCGTTCGCGATGGCCATTATTTCTTCCATATCGCATGACTGGCCATATAAATGAACCGGTACGATCGCCTTTGTTTTTGGAGTGATGGCTTTTTTTATCGCTTCCGGATCTACACAAAATGTTGTTGGATCTACCTCTACAAAAACAGGCTGCAATTTCAACAATGCAATTACTTCAGTCGTAGCTACATAAGTAAATGATGGCGTGATTACTTCATCGCCAGGCTCCAGGCCCAGCGCCATCATGGCTATCTGCAGGGCATCCGTTCCATTAGCGCAGGGAATTACGTGCTTTACCCCAATATATTCGGAAAGACTTTTTGCAAATTTTTCTACCTGTGGCCCACCGATAAAAGCCGTTTTATCCAAAACTTCTGTAATCGCAGCATCTACCTCATCTTTTATTTTGAGATATTGCTGCTTCAGGTCCACCATGTGTATGGGCTTCATATTAGCATTTTTTAAACGGCTGCAAAGATAGGGATTGAGAGAGTAAAAAAAAGTGTTACAATTAGGTTACAGTAAACCAACATTTAAAAGCGATTTTTATTTTTTCGCATCAAATATAGTTCCCTGAGAGAAATTAAATGCATTCGCGCGAAAATCTTTAAACATTTAAATGAAAATATCTACGGACACTAATCGCCTGGCATGATGTTCAATTATTGTCCTTGGTGAATCCGTACATTGTCTGTTTGAAACAATACAACTATCATGAAGTTCGATTTGCATACTATAAAACTATCACAAGATCATCAACATTCACTCAATCCCAGCGGCACGTTCACGGCTAATCCCCCATCGGCCGTTTCTTTATATTTACTGTTCATGTCAACTGCTGTATCCCACATCGTTTTAATTACATTATCAAGTGTAACTCTTGCGTAATCCGG
>JAHEZA010000319.1:0-1283 GCA_023251335.1 Chitinophagaceae bacterium
CCGAATCCGGAAAGCATGTTATCAAATATTGGATGATAAGCCCCGCGGTAATTTTACAAAAGATAGTTCTTGATTTTGGCGGGTTAAAACCAAGCTATCTTGGACCTCCTGAAACAAATATTAATTCTAAAAATAAATAAATCATGCTAAAAAAACTTTCAACAATTGCTTTCGTTGCGGGCCTGTTTAGTGCAGGTACTACAGTTGCACAAACACCGTCTTTAAAAGATGCTTTCAAAAAAGATTTTCTAATCGGCACTGCTATGAATGCCTGGCAAATAGAAGGAAAAGATACGGCAGCAGTCAGGATAATCAAACAACAATTCAATTCAGTTACTCCCGAAAATTGTATGAAAGCTGAAGTTATTCATCCTGGCTGGGACAAATATGATTTCGACCTTGCTGATAAACTGGTTGCATTTGCAAAGGCAAATCACATCAAAATAAATGCTCACAATCTTATCTGGCATAGCCAATTACCTGCATTTATGCACCATATCCAAAGTGCAGATTCAGTAAGACAATATATGGTGGATCACATCGCAAAAGTGGCGGGCCGCTATGATGGGAAGGTAGATTCCTGGGATGTGGTAAATGAAGCTTTGAATGAAGACGGTACGTTACGTAAAGATATCTTTTTAGATAAACTCGGCGATGACTATATTGTTGAAGCTTTTCGTTTAGCACAAAAAGCAACGCCACATTCAAAATTGTATTACAACGATTATAACATTGAACAGCCAAAGAAAAGAGCCGGCGCCATTGCCCTGATAAAAAAGATACAAGCAGCGGGTGTACGCATTGATGGGGTTGGCATACAAGGCCACTGGAAATCAGGCGATGTTCCAATGAAAGATATTGAAGAAAGCATAGAAGAATTTTCTGATTTGGGTATAAAAGTGATGTTCACCGAACTCGATTTAAGTGTGCTCCCAAACCCGTGGGATAAAACCACAGCAGATGTAAGCGCAACAGCAAAAGGAAGCAAAGAAATGAATCCTTATACAAATGGGCTTCCCGATTCCGCACAGCAATTGCTGGCAAAATCGTATGCAGATTTGTTTACGCTTTTTATGAAATATAAAAAAGATATTAGTCGCGTAACTTTCTGGGGTGTGAATGATGGTGAATCATGGTTGAATGGATTTCCTATTCGCGGCCGCACTAACTATCCATTATTGTTTGACAGGAATTTTAAACCCAAGCCTGCATTTTACAGCGTGATTGCAACAGCAAAAAACAATTAAATTTTACCAATTAAAATAACAATTTATGAGCGCCGC
>JAHEZA010000319.1:1318-4196 GCA_023251335.1 Chitinophagaceae bacterium
TTTTTATACGGATATTTACGGGCTCAAACCATCCGACGCATCTGTTATCATTTTGACAGTTGGGCTGGTTGCAGCGTTTGGTTTCAATCCGCTGATTGGCGCCATGGCCGACAGAACCCGCTCCCGGTGGGGGAAATTCAGGCCATGGATTTTATTCACCGCCATTCCGCTTGGTGTGATTGCATTGCTTGCATTCAGCACACCTCATTTTTCTTATAAAGGAAAAATGATTTATGCGGTAGTTACTTATACCCTCTTATTGTTGTTATATGCTGCAAACAATTTGCCTTATTCAGCCTTGAGCGGCGTTATTACCGGTGATATGAAAGAAAGAAATAGCTTGTCTTCTTATCGTTTTGTAGCAGTGATGTTTGCACAATTTTTCGTGCAGGTATTCATGCTGGCTATTATTGAAACGGCCGGTGGTGGCGACAAATCAGTGGGCATTGAAAAAGTAATGACATGGCTGGCGATAATCGGAACTATTATGTTGCTGATTACTTTTTTTACAACAAAAGAACGCATTGTTCCAAAGCCGGAACAAAAGTCAAGTTTAAAAGAAGACCTTTCGGATTTGTCGAAAAACAAGCCGTGGATAATAATGCTGGTGCTTACAACCTTAGTGTTTATCACACTTGCAATGAAAGGCGGTGGCTATGTTTATTATTTCAAAAATTATGTGGACAAAGAAAGCTTAACCAATTTTATAAATCCAATTACACATTTTCTTTCCGACATTGGCATGAACTTTTTTGGTGAAGACCCTGTTTCTGCGGGCTTTGGTTTATTCAATGCCGGAGGAATTATTTTTATGATTGTGGGCATTATGCTCTCCAAAAGATTTGCGGATAAATACGGCAAAAGAGATGTGTTTGGAATTTGCCTGTTCATTTCTACGTTATTCATATTGGCGTTTATTTTTTATCCGCCAAAAGCAGTCGGAATAATTTTTCTCTCTCAAATATTACATGGATTTTTTTACGGCCTTACTATTCCTTTATTGTGGGCGATGATTGCTGATGTTGCTGATTATAGCGAATGGAAAAATAACCGCCGCGCGACTGCAATTATTTTTTCTGCGATGATGGTTGGATTAAAAGCTGGATTGAGTATTGGCGGTGCTTTGCTCACATGGATTTTAGGATTATATCATTACGTGCCGAACAGCGATGTGCAATCTACCCAGGCCATTCATGGAACTCAAATGTTAGTAAGTATTTATCCGTCTATACCATTTTTGTTAGGCGCGGCCTTGCTATTTTTTTATAAAATAAATAAAAAAATGGAAGTAGAGATTGAAAGTGATTTGATAGAAAGAAGAAGTAAATAATAATATAGAGAAAGCCTGAAAGGCTGAAATAATTACAGAGAACAAATAAAATTCGAAAATAGAACCCGGAAGGTGAACAAAAAGCCTGAAAGGCTGATATGATTATAGATACAAAACAAAATCGAAAACATAACCCCGAAGGGGTGACAAAAAATAAAAGTTATGCCTGGAACATTTTCTCAAATATACATACAGGTTGTATTTGCCGTAAAAGGCAGAGAAAATCTGATTGCCGATAATTGGAAAACAGATTTGCATAAGTACATTTCCGGAATTATTAAAGGCAAAGAACAAAAGCCAATTATAGTAAACGGTATGCCAGACCATATACATGCTTTTATCGGCTTACGCCCTGCAATGGCAATTGCAGATATAGTTAGGGATATAAAAAACAATTCATCCAATTTTATTAACGACCACAGGTTTGTAAAAGGAAAATTTGCATGGCAGCAAGGGTATGGTGCATTTTCTTATTCTCATTCACACATCGACAAAGTGTATAATTATATTTTGAACCAGGAGGCGCATCATAAGAAAAAAACATTTAAGGAAGAATATTTAGAATTATTAAAAAAGTTTGAAATCCCACATGAAGAAAAATATTTGTTTGAATGGTATGATTAGAATGTGATTCAAAGGTATCACCCCTTCGGGGTTGGTTCGCAAAATTATCTTTTGTTATAATCATTGCACCCTTTCAGGGTTAAGTGATTGGAAGTAATTTATTGCATATAAGAATTGTTTTATTACTATGACTGATAAACAAAAAAATATTATTGACAAAAATTTGAAGAACGATAGATTATAGGAATTGAACAGTAAAATTATATTAAGCCAAAGCCCGAAGGGCTGATATGATTATAGCAATTTTATGATTGTTCAGCCAAACCCCGAAGGGGGTGATATAAAAAAGGAAAAAACATTAAAAAAACAAAAAAAATTCCATCATGCCTGAAGAAAGTATCCAACACATCAACTTTGATGAACTGAATCAAAAAGCCATTTCGCAGCCGCTGATAAAAAATATTTACACAGCAGACCCCTCCGCTCATGTATTCAATGGAAAAATATACATCTATCCTTCGCACGATATAGATGCCGGCGATGCCTTTGATGATTTGGGAAGTCATTTTGCAATGGAAGATTATCATGTCATCTCGATGGATTCGCCAACAAGCGAAGCAAAAGATAATGGCATAGCCCTTCATGTGAACGATGTGCCGTGGGCTGAAAAACAAATGTGGGCACCGGACGCAACAGAAAAAGACGGAAAATATTTTGTGTTTTTTCCGGCAAAAGACCATCAAGGAATTTTTCGCATAGGCGTTGCAGTTAGTGATTCGCCGGTTGGGCCATTTATTCCACAAAAGGAAGTGATCAAAAATAGCTTTTCTATTGACCCTGCCGTTTTTAAGGACGATGACGGAAGTTATTATATGTATTTCGGCGGTATCTGGGGCGGCCAATTGCAACGCTGGCGAGATGGAAGTTTTAATGCAGAACAGCCTGAAAGTCCGACAGCGCATCTGCCAAATGATAATGAACCCG
>JAHEZA010000018.1 GCA_023251335.1 Chitinophagaceae bacterium
GAGATACATCATCTTTTACATTTTCCTGTCCGCCAGCGGTAGCTGTGGCATCTGGCGTACTGGTTGTCTCCTTAGTGGTTTCGCTCATATTATTACAGCTACACATTACTGTTACTATCACCAATGATATTATTGATACTATCTTTTTCATAATTGGTATGCTTGTTTGGTTTTGATTCAATTTTAAAACCGGCAGGCTGTTTAAAGGCCCGCCGGTAAATTTTTATTGCGCTTTAGCGCTATCCGGTGCTACGGTAGGCTCTGATTTTTTACCCATGCTAAATGATAAAGGCACATTGGACTCTTTAGGCGATATCCTGATATAGCCTTGCATTTCCTGGTGCAGCGCACTGCAAAAGTCTGTACAATAAAATGGATAGATCATTGATTCTGTCGGCAGCCATTTGAGTGTTTGTGTTTCGCCGGGCATTACCAGCAATTCAGCATTATTTGCTCCTTTGATTGCAAAACCATGAGGCACATCCCAATCTTGTTCAAGATTAGTAAGATGAAAATAAACTTCATCGCCTACTTTAACACCTTCAATATTGTCAGGATTCAGGTGAGAGCGGATCATCGTCATATATACGTCCACGCGGTTACCTGTACGAACTACTTTAGCATTTTTTTCGCCGAGCGTTACAAAAGAATTTTTGTTTTTGGCGATATCAAATATTTTCACTGAATTCTTAGCAACGATATCTGCGGAAATTGCCTGCGCATAGTGCGGCTCGCCGATGCTGGGATAATCAGCCAACAACTTCATTTTCTCGCCACTAATATCAAACAATTGAGCACTTTGAGATAATTCAGGCCCGGTAGGCAAATACCTGTCCTTGGTGATTTTATTATAGGCAATCAAATACTTTCCATAAGGTTTTTTTGAATCGCCACCAGGAATCATCAGATGTCCTGGTGAATAGTAGGTAGCATGCCTGTCCACTACTTTCAGATCTTTGATATTCCATTTTACTACCTCTGATGATATAAACATAGTCGTATAGCCATTCCCTTTTCCATCAAACTCTGTGTGTAAAGGGCCTAATCCCGGCTTCTTTACTTCACCATAAAGAGCAGATTCATATTTGATAACAGGAAGCCCATCATAATCACCGTCAAAAGCTTTATCAGCAATGGCTTTTTGTAATTTGGTAAATGAGTATACAGGTATTAAAGCCGCGAGCTTTCCACTGCCAACTATATATTCGCCGGTAGGATCCACATCACACCCGTGTGGTGATTTTGGACACGGTATCATATAAACGATGTCGGGAAAATCTTTGGCATCCAGTACCAGGGTTTGTGTTTCCATGGTAGAAGTAGCCTGGTGCGTACTGTCATCGTAAACGTTATGGGCATACTTTACAGTTTGTTTTTGACCTTTGCCTTGTTTAATATATTCTTCTGCTTTCTTCCAATTAACGGCCATGATAAAATCTTTATCACGTTGGGAAGCATTTACTTCGAGCAATGTATGTGCCTGCTCAGAATTGTAGCAACTGAAGAAGAACCATCCATGGCTTGGGCCTTTACCTGCATGACTCAAATCAAAATCAATTCCAGGAAGCAACAACTGAAACGCTAACTTCATATTTCCACTTTTGGGATCTACACTTATAAAACTTACGGTGCCTTTAAAATTCTTCTTGTAAGTATCAATCGGCACATCCTGGTTTTGATTATCCATAGGGACGCTAAATCTGGTGCCTGCCACTACATACTCTGTATTTTCTGTAATGAATGGAGATGAGTGATTACCTGCACTATTGGGTATTTCAAGAATCTCTGCAGTGCGGAAAGTTGTGAGGTCAATGCGTGCTATCCGTGGTGTATTATTGCCGTTGGCAAATATCCACCGTCCATCTACCTCGCCATTTGTTTGTGATAAGTCCAGATGGTGCTGATCGTCCCAGGGAATCATACCGTGAGAAGTGTTAAGCATTGGTTTTGTATTTTCACTGAATCCCCAGCCACTCTCAGGATCGGTTGAAAATACCGGGATTACGCGTAGCAACCTGCCTGATGGAATTCCGTACACAGTTACCTGGCCGCTAAAGCCGCCGGAAACAAAGTTGTACAGTTCATCATACTTGCCTGGTGGTACATACACTCTTGATGCTGCATCGCCTTGTGTGGCGCTTCCTGCATCTTTTGGTTTACACCCGGTAATGCTAAACAGAAGCGTAGCTGCTATAATTGCAATCGCCGGGAAGAGAATTTTTTTCATAAAATGGTTTTGTTAATGAATGAAGATTTGGTTTGTTATGAGCAAAGTATTACCGCCTAAGAAAAAGTGGATTTTTTTAGTTATTTCAAATCAGGAAAAAGCGAAAAAAACCGGGTATAAAGAACCCTATACCCGGTGGTATAATTGAAACAATGAAAACTTATTTTACGCCGTCATTTTTGCGCATAAATTCAAGTATGTCCCTCGCATCATCATCGCTCAAATTTTGGTTGGGCATCCGCACCATACAAATTTCAAGCATCGCCTGAGCTTTTGGATCTTTATCAATCATTTCATCTGTGTTGGTCATGAAGTTCATGATCCACGCGGGTTTGTGGCGGGAAGTAACACCATGCCATCCTGGCCCTACAAGCCTTTCGTCAGTAAGTTTGTGGCAGGAAGAACATTTCAGATCATAAATTTTTTCGCCTTCCTCTGCCTCTTTTGCGTCCAGTTTATCACTCAGTTGCACATCATGGAATTTACCTTCACCCCGATTGGGATCGTAAGAAGGATTTTCTGATGCGGTACCAGCGTCAGAACCTGTTGCTTCTTCAGTAGATTCAGGAGCAGATTCACTCTTTTTATCAGAGCCGCCACCGCAGGAAATAACAAATAATGCCATTGAAAAAATCAAGGAAAAGGAAATGATCATTTTTTTCATAACTGGTAAATGTTTAAATTTTACTTTGCAATATTACAGTAGAGACAAACTTCGTTTTATGAGCCTTGTCATAAAAAACAAAAATATTAAATGATTTGGATCATGTTGAAGCCTTTTTTATTCTTATTTATATAAAAGTAAGAAAATTTATCCTAAAGATGATTTAGTTTTGGTTCGATGAGAATGTCTAAAATTAATTCGCTTGTTTTATGAATGCCCGGGCTTTTAATACCAAACGGTGGATTGAAATTGCTTTAATCAATTTTTGCGTCGTAGCGCTGGCAGGTGTTACCATGCGATATAAAATTAATTTTGCGCTTCCTGCGATCAATCAGAAGTATTTAATGCATGGGCATTCCAATTTTGCTTTTGTAGGTTGGGTAGCTATGGCGCTTATGATTTTGATGGTACGCTACCTGGTACGCAATGATCTGCAAACTAACTATAAAAAATATCACTATATTTTAATTGCAGAAGTGATTGCTTCTTACGCGATGCTTGTATCTTTTATTATCCAGGGATACGACTTTTGGTCTATTACGTTTTCAGTCATTACTATACTCATATCTTACTTTTATATTTTTTTTTACTGGCGGGATCTTAATAAGGTACACGATGCCGGCTTTTCACGCAGTTGGCTGAAGGCTGCTTTACTGCTTTGGGCATTTTCTTCTTTAGGCGCTTTTATGCTCGCTTATTTGATGGCAAATCATATCATGATTCAAGACCTTTATTTTGCTTCGGTTTATTTTTTCATGCATTTCCAATATAATGGTTGGTTTTTATTTGCCTGCTTTGGAATATTTTTTTCCTACATGCATAGGCTGGGGCTTTTCAGGATGGCTTTTTTGAGTAAACGTTTATTTATGATCATGACTATCACGGTAGTGCCCACCTATTTTCTGTCCATTTTATGGTTAAGACTGCCACTGTCGCTTCATTGGATTGCTAACATTTCGGGGATCTTACAGCTTTTGGTCTTGCTTTATTTTTTCAAAGTTATTTCTGTAGTTCAAAAAAATACAAGTATAAAATTCAGTTGGTCCACAAAGTGGCTGTGGCGGCTTGCGTCTATAGCATTTATTTTAAAAATAATTTTGCAAATGCTTTCCACACTACCTTTCCTTAGCCACTTTGCCTTTGGCTTCAGACCTGTAGTGATCGGGTATTTGCATCTCTCGTTTGTGGGTATTATCAGCCTTTTTATATTAGGTTATATCAACGAATTTATTCACCGGTTCCGGGGAAATGTCAGTGGCATTGGGGCTATCATTTTTGTTACCGGTTTCATTGTTCAGGAAATCGTTTTAATGTTGCAGGGACTTGAAGCGATGGATGTAGAACCGGTAAAAGGTGCAAATATTATTTTATTTTATTGTGCTATCTTAATGGCAGCAGGATTGATATGGATTACCAGTGGTATTATCAGGACACAAGAATATGAATTAGAAGGAAAAGTAGAAATATCAAAAAACTAAATTAGGAATCGCGGATATTTATTCTTTTACTGTTATTGCACTTGACTGGCAATTTTATTTCGGCCTTGCTAAACTATCTGCCGGATACTTAGCTTCCATTTCTTTCTGTGCATTGACAGCCCAGTTAACTAAAGTTGTTTTCTGTTCAGCACTCAATATTGCATCGCGGTGTACTATCGTATATGAAAACAGCGGCATTTCATCTTCTTTGATTTGTTCCTGAATTTCTTTAAATTTTTTATAACGTCTATAAGCAGGGTAGGTAGCGAAGGTTGAAAAATTAATTTCCTTTTTGCCTTCGATAATGTGATCATTAAGAAACCAGGTCACCGGTTGTATTTTTTCGTACCAGGGATACTGGGTGGTGTTACTGTGGCAATCATAGCAAGACACTTTCAGGATTTGCTGTACATTGTCAGGCACCTGTTGAACAGCGGTAATTTGATTGGCGGTGATTTCTTCACCTGCATTTTTTGGAGGCCTAATAAATTGAATTATAATAAATGCAATCAATAAAACAATTAATAAGATTTTTATTACTTTTTTCATGAGATTAGTTTTATTGAGAATATAGTTTAGTTTTTACGCTAATAGTTCCTTATCAATTTGCTCCTAAAAATGAACCCAAATCTGATCGTAAATTTTTAAATATCAAAATTTATATTTTTTGCATTGTGTATTGATGATCGTTGTCATTATGATAAATGATTGTTATCAGATAAAAAGCGATGGTTATTTTATACTCTTAAGTCACTTTATACGTTACTCATAAATAAATGATTAAAGTCATGAAAATTACTAACGAGTATCAAACTTTGCTTTTTAGGCTGAAATTAACTTTGGTCATTTAAAATCATTAAATCAAAAAAAATATGAAAAATATTCTTGTACCAATTGACTTTTCAACAGCGTCGCATATTGCCGGCAAATATGCAGCTTCGCTCGCAGAAATTTTTAATGCTAACGTAACTTTTTTAAATGTTGTTCCAGATGCATTGATCATAGATCAGGAAGCTGATGAAGAACGAATTATCCTGTACCGGGAACAACTGGCAGGAAATAAAGAGTTGATGACAAAAGAAATTGAGACGCTCTCAAAAAATCATACAGCGTCATTGCGGGGGCACGTTTATGAAGGTTCCCCTTCTAATGTTATCCTGGAAATTGCCACTGAAGACAAACCCGATATTATCATCATGGGAATGAAAGGGAAAGGACAAAGTAATTCTGTCTTTGGTAGCACGGTTACGACTATTGTTCGAAAAGCATCTATTCCCGTTTTGATAATTCCCGAAAATGCTGTTTACGTGTCTATCGACACCATCACCCTGGCGACAGATTTTGATGCAGATACAGAAAGTGAGCGTTATGCGTTGTTGATGGAAATCGCAAAAAGATATAATTCATTTATCCAGGTACTTAACGTCCAAAAGAAAGGGAAGGAAATGAGTCAGAGTGAGTATATTGGTAAAATGAGTACACATTATTCTTTAGACGTTTTAAAACACAGCTTTAACACTGTTGAGGATACAAGCGTGATTGAAGGTATCAGTCAATTAATGGAAGAAAAGCCTTGTGATATGTTGGCAATGACGGCTCATAAGCACTCTTTTATTGAAAGATTATTCGGTAAGGTTTATACTAAAGAGATGAGTTATGAAACAAAGGTTCCGCTGCTGGTATTGCAAAATAAATAGAGAAAAATCTTTAGGTAGTTGTTGCGCCTGCTGCACTTCACCTTAATTACTCTATTGCAGGGATCACGTCAGAAAACCTATGGCTAAAGATATTTAGAATAGGACGGCATTATTTTTTCGTGGATTTATATTACCGGTTACCAGCCGGCGATTCAAAGGATTCATTAATTCTTCCTCTATTAGTGCAATACCGCCGTGATCTTTTAAGAGGCCAGGGTTTACAATTTCAATTTGGTTACCTCTTGATAGAAATCTTTCCAGATGTCTTATCCAAATTCCTGGCGACTTAAAAAGGGTATTCATTTTTAGAGATTTTTTCAATTGTTTGTTATAATATTTGTCAATCAGAAGAATGCCGTCCTTACTGCTTTCCAAAGCTTTTAGTACAGCTGTAATATTGCTGATAAGGCGATTGGCCTTTTCTGCCAGCTCTATTTTTCCGGCTAAAAATTCGTAATGCCAATATTTCCATTCACTATCAATCTCTGACGCCAATAATCTCAATTTATCTTCTGCGTCGCCTGGAAATAATGTGTTTGCTTTTCTAAACATTATTTCCCGAAAGGCTGACATATTGCATATTATATTACCCTGTGCGGTACTTCCTGTTACGAAGACGGGCTTTTTGGTTTTAAAGTTCAATAGTTTTAAAACATTTAATGTTCGTTGACGCTGGTCCATTTTTGTTGGTTTTCTTACCAGCAGTTGTTGCCCCGGAGAATTTGAAATAAACGCGCTCCCGGTCGTTTCGTATTCTTTGTGAAGTTTTCCATTGTAGTATTCAAAAAGCATGGATTTTTTATCTGCCGAGTACAAAAGAAAAAATTCAGGTTGATTATTTACGTGGTGTAAAAGATCCAGAAGCGAAATATTTTTATTAAAATAAATTAAAGGTTTTGTAAAGACATTTAAATAGGTAATTGTTTCGTCGTCGGGCCCAATTACTATTGCGACAGTTTTTCTGTGTGTGTTGTAATTCAATCGACCGAAAGTTTTATCCAATCTTGCAAGAATAGTTTTGCCAAATACGCTATTGTATTTTTCTTTCAGTTTTGTTTCCACCGCCCGGTGAATGTAGTTAAGAGTGGCTAGAATAAACTTTTTATCGTGCATAGATGGCTGAAACGGGAAAGTGATGCCGAGGGTGGTAAGTGGTAGTTGGGGTCTACTTGCTTTTCTAATAGCTGTTTTTGGGGTGGTTGCTACGAGCACGATGTGTTTAATTAAGAGTTACTAATAAATGCTAGTTATGCTTGTAAAATTATAGACCCGGATTTTTCCGAAGACTGATTTTAGTCATTCCCTTTCCTGATTGTTATCATTATCCAGTTATTTTCAGAAAGATAAAGTGCTTGGGAATTCAGTATCCTGTCTGTTTTTGTATTTTGTTTTATGGTCCGGGCAGGAAGAATTATTGCCGACATATTGATCATTGTTTCATCTTAATTCCTTTGATAGTGGCTGTAGGAATCGCCGTAACTAATTAATAATTTTAAAAGCAACAAAATAACTTTAATCCAGATGATAAATTCATTTTCTAAAATAGAATTTCATATTAGATATACCATATTCAGCAAATAATTGATCATCTTTGGTAATTACAAAATACCATGGGGAATAGCTTTTTCGCATACATTCAAAAGTTAGAACTACTGGCTTTTTTTTCCGGTTATTCTTTACTGTGTGCGATAATTTTAATCTTTGCCGGAAATAATGAATCAGGGAATAATTTAAGAAAAAGGACCGTTTTCATTTTACCTTTATCATACGCATTAGTAGGTACTTTATACCTCGGACTTCAACTAAAGAACTTTTATCTTAGTTATTCTTCTGGGAATATTAGACCCGCTATTCATCTTTCTTATCTGATGGTCTGGGGGCTTCTTTCAATACTGTTTTGGATACCTTCATTAAGGAAAAGACCATCTCTAAGTTTACTCCATAACCTGGTATTCTTTTTCATTTTAGTGAAAGATATGATTTTGCAAATTAGCTCATCTGTGGACGGGAATATTTTAAAGAACGACATGAGAATGTATACTGTCAGTTTTCTTTTAAATCTTAGCGCTTTTATCCTGATCGTATTATTATCTTTCGTTGTCTCGCGAAGAAGGATTAGATACAAATAAATGTTCAGTATTTTTTCGCCCTTATAGAAAGTAAACGTTTTTCTTCGTTTACTGATACCCGTAAGCCAACTATTTCATTTTGACATCGTCACGTGATTTTCTTGTTAGGATATGATAACAGTCATGATCATCCCTGACTGCCGTCATCTAATTATAGTTCTATCCACTACTACTTTTGTTTTCACAATTAATTTACATTTTAAAAACATTTTATGAAACTGCTCAATAACAAAACACTAGGGTTAATTGCGATAATCTTAATCAGTGGCTACGGATATATTGCTAGCTGCACTCATAAAGATCTGATTATACCAGAGCCAGCAACAGGAACTATCATTATTACTCGTGGTGACGGTATTTTTTTACCAGGAACCGAAACAATAGGAGATACCTCCCAATGGAAAATGGATAAGTCTCATTCGAGTGTATTATGGTCCAGTGCTTACCTTGAAACAGGAGGCTTGCTAACAGGTCGGTTTAATAAATTCGGGTTGAATAGCCTTTCTTCATCTGCCAGGCAATTATATGTTAGCACTGGCCAGCCTGTTTTAGATACCTCCTGGGCTTTTTATGAAAGCGATCCATCTAAAAGTTATTTCAGCGGTTATGTTCAAATGAATACTTCCAATACTGGCGAACCCGGAAGAGACGGCGGTTGCTATTTGGGCTATGTAGGTGCGCCGAAAATTATTTCTGGTACGCAAAATCTCATGGATTCCAACGTTGTTGTGATCAGAACCACTAAAATAGAATTTGATACGAAGAGTTCGGGATATATTGTTACAATGGTAATGAGTTGGAAGGGCCTGCTTTCAGCACTACACGATACTACTGTTAATGGGACTCTTTCTTACGTGAAAAGGTCTACAGTTGGTGAAGGTACCGCTGCAGCTTATGGTCAGTTTGGTTTACAGTTGAATTTTCAATTCAATTGCAGATCCTTCGGTATCACCACAGACGAAATTTCTGATATTGTCAATGTGCAATGCAACATGAATTTCAATAATAAATAATCACTAAAACTCTAATTATTATGAAACGGTCATTAATATACGTCGGGCTGATATTTTTTATGGTTTTTGGCCTGGTCAGTTGCTACAAAGATGTGATTCTTCCTCCTGAGGTAAGTACTAAGCCGCCTCAATATGTTAGCTTTAGCAGTGATCTCCAACCTATTTTTACTGCTAATTGTGCCACCTCAGGCTGCCACGTGAAGGGAGCTCAGGTACCATACTTAACTCCGGATGTTTCTTACCAACAACTTTTGGGTGGGTTTGTCAATACCGTTAAACCGGAACAAAGCCAATTGTACATAATGATCAACGGCAATATGCAAGTGCATATTCCTAATCCTGCTGACCGGCAAAAGATATATGACTGGATCAGAAATGGCGCTCCAAACAATTAAGTGATCTAAAAATTTAATCAAATGAAAATAATTATTCGTAAATCAAAAAAGCAACTGATATGTTGCTCATATTTAATGGTTGCATTGTTGCTGACAACTACAGTATCTGTTGCACAAAATGACAGCGCTGTAACTACAACACAAGCTGAAGCGTCAGCTCCCACAAAACACAAACCGGTAAAGAATACATTTCGAAGTGTATGGATTATCGATGATCAAACTGTTATGGTTCCGATAAAAGGTACTCTTGAAGCAGATATACAACACAGGTTTGGAACGGTTGAAAATGGTATTGAGGATTTATATGGAATCTTTGCTTCAGCTAATATAAGACTGGGGTTTGCCTATACACCTATTAATAATTTATCCATTGGTTTTGGAGCAACGAGAAACGCTGGAAATATGCTTTTGGACGGAAGCGCTAAATATGCAATTATAAAGCAAACAAAAGAACAATATCCCGTCAGTGTTACCTACTATGGTAACATAGGATACGAAACGAAAGCTGACCCTAATCATTATCTTTACACTTACCAAACGGAACGTTGGACTTTTTTCAACCAATTAATAATTGCCAGGAAGTTTTCAGATAAATTTTCCGTTCAGGTTGCTGCCAGCATATCTCATCAGAATTCGGTGCCCGGTTATTACGCTCAAAAGGATACAACCGTATTTGTATATGAAAAGCAAAAGCATGATCTATTTGCTGCATCAGTAAGTGCACGATATGTATTATCTGAAGTAACTGCAATTATCGTTGATTATGATCAACCTCTTACACAATTCCCTACTGACAACCCTCATCCCAATTTGGCATTTGGCTTTGAGTTTAATACCAGTGGCCATACTTTCCAGTTGTTTGCGGGTAATTATTCATTATTAAATCCTCAGCACAATAGCCTTTATAATACAAACAACCCTATTGGATTCACACAAACCGGTGGTACAAAAGTCAAGGGCGGTCAATTTTTAATTGGTTTTAATATCACGCGATTGTGGAATTATTAATTAATGTAAAAGAATTTCTATTGAAGGCCAACATGAATTAAGATGCAAACCTTGTTATCTTTTTTTGTAAAAAATATGGTTTTTTTGATAATTAATGGAAGTGAAGAAAATAAATAATTGTCGCAATTTTTTTGCACCGGTTTATATAAAAAAAATTCACGCATGATCTCTTTCAGAATAGCAATATGCAGCACGATTATTTTTTTTCTTTTCAACTGCTCGTGTTCTGAGGTCTCTGAAAAAAATAGTCCACAGCAAGAAAAGGCCCTGCAAAAAAAGCATTTGATTATCAGGAAACCCGGCTCCAGCTTTAACGATACAATTATTATTTCTGCTAATTCGGCTGTGTTCTATCATCCGGATTCGTTACAAATGAATAAAATTAAAGCAGTGAATGAAAAGAATATTTTTGATATGCTCACACACAACTGCCATTACCAGATTGAAAATGCGCGCATGGTGATTAAGAAATACTGGCCTCAAATAAAGATTATAGAGACTTCTGCAGTAAGGTATCTTCTTTTTGAGAAGAGAAATAAAAGTGAAGTGTGTATTGATTTGAATGATAAGAACGATATATGTGGTTTATTTCTGTTTGATGGGGAAAAATCTCCTGTGCTAGTTGATATGCCGAATATTGATACGCAACTCAGGTTCTATTTTTCCAAATAAGTCTACTGAGGAAATGACTTGAATCACAGGCTGTAATGATTATGATCATTTAAAAGATAATATCGCAGATATATCTTGCATTACGAATTTGATATTGCCCATTTATGAATTTTAAACCTCTACTCAAAATCAAATTTTAATAATAACCTAAAACTAAAAAAGATGAAATCAATAGTAGCAATTGCAGTCTTTGTAATCGGATTAACAGCAGCTAGCTTTACGATCAAAGTTCAGCCAACACAAAAAGCATGGCCGGTACCCGCAGCTGATAAAGCAAAAAAAAATCCGGTGGCCAGCAGTGCTGAATCCATTAAAGCAGGGAAAGAACTATGGAGTACTTTTTGTAAATCATGTCACGGTGCTAAAGGATTGGGTGATGGCACCAAAGCGGCCCAATTAAAAACTGAGCCGGGTGATTTTTCATTAGCTTCTTTTCAATCACAGACTGACGGTGAAATGTTTTACCGCTTATCAGAAGGCCGCGACGATATGCCGGCTTCTAAAAAGAAAGTTCCTGATGAAGAAGACAGGTGGAACCTGGTAAACTTTATGAGAACTCTAAAAAAATAATTCCGGCCGCGTGATGCAGCTCTTTGTTTTACGTATCGTTTCAAATTATATTTTAGGGCATTTGCATAATTGTTTTATTAAAACGATAAAGATCGGGTACATTATTCTTCAATTCAATTTTAAGATCATGCAAGAACCTCAAAAATTCCAATCAAGAAAAAAATTCCTTCTGTGGAGCGCTGCTACGCTTTCTTCAGTATCGGTTTTGAAATTCTTTAAAATATCTAAAAAGGAAAATACTGAAACGGTAAAAATGCTTACGCAGGATGGAAAATTGGTAGAGGTAAATATTACTGCTATCCCATCCAAAAAGAAGAAAATTACCAATAAAGAATTACAGAACTGGATTAAAAAAGACAACGTCTGATAAATAAACTAGTGTACCATGGATCAAAATAAATCTCGTAGAGAATTTCTGGCTGCCGGTGTCCTGACCACAATGGCGGTTGCCTGCAGTAGTAATCATTCCCCCTTTCCGGCCGATGATATTGAAGCATCCGGAGAAAAAGTAAAACTACTTTCGGTAGACGGTGATGTTATCGAAGTGGACAAGGCGTACCTGAAACCATTGCCACACATGCCTTCAGTAAGCAATGATGAAGCAAGAAAAGGAATGCCGGGAAAGAAGTTTGTAATGGTAATAGATCTTTCCCGTTGCAAAAATGTGAAAGCCTGCCAGGTAGCGTGTAACCATGCACATCACGTACAGGATGCACAGAATTGGATAAAGGTTTATCCTATGCAGGATGCTCAACATACAGCACCCTACTGGCAACCCACTACCTGCATGCATTGCGATGAACCGCCTTGTGTAAAAGTGTGCCCGGTTGATGCAACGTTTAAAAGGCAGGACGGAATTGTATTGATTGATAGCGAAAGGTGTATCGGATGCCGGTTTTGTATGGCGGCATGTCCCTACTCAACCCGGGTATTTAACTGGGGAGAGCCTGATCTTCCCGTAGATATTGCCGACAAGCCTTATAATCCTGAAACAAGTCTCCCACAAAAAAAGGGAACCGTTGGCAAATGTGACTTCTGCCCCGATATGACAAGAATGGGCATGTTGCCACATTGCGTTTCAGCCTGCCCTAATGGTGTTTATTTTTTTGGAGATATGAATGAAGATTCAGTTACTAACGGATCAGAAACTTTTCGTTTCAGTGACCTTATCAGAGAAAAAGCGGGATACCGTCTTATGGAAGACCTGGGAACAAAACCAAGTGTTTATTATCTCCCTCCGGTAAACAGGAATTTTAAATTTGAAGAAGGCCTGGATACAGAAGATTCTACTCAAAAATCTTAATAAATGAAAAATTTGCAAAATTTATCTCCGGATGAAATCACTGCTGACCTGTTGCCCCAA
>JAHEZA010000320.1 GCA_023251335.1 Chitinophagaceae bacterium
TTATAAAACTTATTCTAATTTGTATTGTAATTCATTATTCCTTCCGATTGCCATCCTTCCCTTTAAAGATTAGAGCCTAAAAATCATTGGAATCTTTTTTTCTTTAACCATAAATTTTCTAAAATGAAAAAGTACATTCTGGTCTTTCTTCTACCATCTGCCATGATCTTTTCCTGCGAAAACAAAGAGGGAAATACAAAAATGACTAAAACAGAAACAAGCAGTATTGAATTGCCTTATAAGGCAATGTACACTACAGAGTTCAACGATAAAGTGTCCGATTCGGATTTGTTATTGGTTTTGAATTCTTACAAATACTGGGAAAATGGTGATTTAAACGCGCTACGTTCCACCATGGGCGATAGTATGCGGGTAAATGGCGCCAATGGATTTAAATTTGTGGGCCTCACAGATTCTCTTATGAAAAACTGGCAACTTTCAAGAGATAGCCTCAGTTCAGTAAAAATTACCATGGACGTGTGGTTGAAAAATCACGCCTTGGTAGATAGCAGTAATTATATAAATGTCTGGTACAAAGAAATAGATACGTATAAGTCAGGTAAGGTAGACTCAGCGAATTATGAAGATGTGAATGCTATAAAAGACGGAAAGATCGTGTGGTATTCCTCGCACAAACAAATACTTAAATAAGATTGAAATTCATTTTAAGACACCGCCTGTTAGAGATAGCAGGCGGGTTCTTTTGTTATACGCCGTCAGACGTTTGGGCCGTTAGCTTTCCATTCAAACAGTAAACAAACAAATACCTACGATTCCTCTTTATACGGCTAATAATTCCTTTGTGCATGTTGATTGCCGTTAGGTTACACCTTTTTCCACGTAGTAGTAAACAAACAAATTCTTTAGATTTTCATTCTCACGGATGATATGTTTTTTCTGCATGTTTCAATACATCTTCTTTATAGAACAATACATCTTTGAATTCTCCTTTGGCATACATCAATCCCTGGTCGAAGAAATGTGTTGAATTGGGATGGCCACTTTCGCCTCCGGCTAACAATGATTTTGCTTTGATCTTTTTTCCGAATTCTACAGCGCAAATAAAACTGTTACCATTTACGCCGTATCTTTTTTTGGTACCGGGAAAAGTACGGCTGCTGTAAGAAGGAATCATTCCCCAGGCAGAGGATACAAAACCAACAGGGATGCTTGCGGAATCATCATCAAAATGATTTTCAATATCGCCGGATATTCTTTGGAAGCGATTGATTTCTCCCCACGGAATTTTCCATCCACCAAATGTATTCTCAAGGTATTTTATAGAGGATAAAAACGGTTGAAGCAATTCCCCGGATGAAGCCATAGCGGCAAATTTTTTTGTTTTGGTTACCTGGTCATCTTCTTCGCCTTCAGCAATTTTTGTCTGGTAGATTTGTCTTAATAATCGTTCACCCCAATTTACGGCCAGCGTTGTTGCTACAGAATTTTCACCACATCGATAGTTCCAATTTTTTAAAATATTAATTGGTTCACTTAATGGTGCATGCAAAGAATCGCTTGTAGAAAGTTGATCGTAAGCCTTTATCAATGCGGGAACCAACACTTCAAACGCAGCGAGATAAGTATCATATCCTTTTGCAATTACTTTATTAATGGTGTATGATTTTTCTTCTGGTAAAATTTTAATCGCATTGATAGCGCGGAAATTTTGCCCGTCCGGAGCCATGTATGACGGATAATTTTCTTTTTTCGGAGAGTATTTTCCTGCTGCTGTAAACGGAGTGGAATTGCAATTTTCTATCCAGCCGTTTGTGGGATTATAAATATGAATACTTTCATTTACAGGAGTCAGCCCTTTCCATTCTGTTGCAGATGTAGTGCCATCAACAGGTTTAGACCAATCATATTTCGGATCTCTTTTTGGAATGTAATTTCCATGCCAGTAAGCGATGTTTCCTTCCGCATCGGCATACACGGTATTATTAGAAGTATTCGCCAGCATGTCCATCACCTTTTTATAATCCGCAAAACTTTTTGCTTTAGTTCTCAGCCAGCTTTGTTCCAATCCTTTAATATCCCTGTTGTGAGATTTTACGCTAATGAATTCACCGTTTCTTTTTGCCATGACAGGCCCATGTCCCGTATATAATGCGTCAATTATTTTTATCTTCATCGAATCGCCCTTACGATAATGAATCGCAATTTCCTTATTCAAAACCGGTTTTTCTTTATGGTCATATTCATAATAAAGACGATTATTTTTTGAAATTATCTTTTCAATATAAGCGTCTGAAACATCGGCGTAGCTTGACGTGTGCATCCATCCGCCATGTGGATTAAATCCCTGGTAAACGAAAAACTGTCCCCAGGTAACTGCACCATAAGCATTTAATCCTTCATCACTCACCACATGTACTTCCGGCCGAAAATAAAAAGTTACATGCGGATTGATGTACAAAATAGCATGATGCGATTCGGTAATAGAAGGCGCAAATGCAAAACCATTGGAACCAGTCACCGGCTCCTCTTTATATTGGTTTATTGCAACAGGTTCATTTTTTCCCGAATAAAAATTTTCTAATTCTCTTACGCTTACATCGGCAGTGCTTATTGCGCCGATACTTCCATCGGTCCAGAGTAAAGGATACCACGGTTCAAAATGATGCAGAAGCGCAGGTTTTACCTCCGGATTTTTATATAAATAATAATTAATTCCGTCAGCAAAAGCATTGCATAATTTTTTTAACCATAACGGAGCGTTTTTATAATCTGCAATGGCATCTGAAGAATCAATTACCAAACGAATCAGCAAATCATTGTACAGATCTTTTTCGCCATTTACTTCTGAAAGCCTGCCTAACTTTTCAATATAATTCATTTCCACTCTTTTAAAATCATCTTCGCATTGCGCATAGAGTAAGCCGAAAACCGCGTCTGCATCGCTCTTTCCATAAATATGTGGTATACCAAAATTATCACGAATTATGGTTACATTTTTTGACTGCTGTTTCCATTGAGCAATTTCTTTTGGTAAAAAATTTTGCGCGAAGAGTTGTAAAGGGAGTAAAAGAAAGATTATAAATTTCATTTTGGGAAGACATCTATTTTGGTTTCTAAAGGTAATGGATTAACTGATTAGAGAAAATATTAAACATCCTGATAAATTAGGGTCAGGTTTTACATAGACAGTAAACAAACAAATATGACCGATTCTCATTTTATATACTCACAATTGAAACTCTTTAGTTGCCGGTCGTGGCTATACTGTACCTGGGTAATGCTGTTTTGTTTCACGCAAAGGCATTGGGAATTTGAAATGAACCATCTGATGGAACGGTAGCCAACAACAAATCCTTTTTTGCTGAATGCCAAACCTTAATTAACTTTTCAAAAAATTGAGAAAAACGAATTTCAATTCGCATGAACGATACTGCAATAAACGTTGAAGACAAACACAACAATCACTTCAAACAAAAATTAAATTCTTCTATATCGAATATCAAAGCGAAGAGGCGCTCGTTTGCCAGCCTTATAGGTTTGGCTATTCAGTTTTCACGGCCCTATCGACGATATGTCTGGATCATTCTCGTTGCCATGCTGGTAGAAACACTCGTTGGGTTGGCTACCCCATGGCCTCTTAAAATAATTATAGACAATGTAGTTGACAAGCACCCTTTGCCACATTGGCTTAAATGGATGAATCGGTTTTTTCATGGAGAAAATAGTATAGAGTTAGCCGCCATTGTTGCACTCAGTTATATTGCTCTTATTGCCATTGATTCACTTGCTAAATTTTTGGACAGTTATTACAATGAAAAAGTAGCCCAGTATGTAGCTAACGATCTTCGCGTAAAAATATATCATCATCTTCAGCATCTTTCTCTTTCCTATTATGATTCGCATCAGACCGGAAAATTATTAAACACACTTACTAAGGACGTTTCCACACTACAGGATTTTGCGTCCAACACCATGTTAAGCATACTTGTTGACTGTCTTACTATTATAGGCATGATTGGAGTCATGTTTTATCTCGATTCAGATTTCACTTTAATAGCGCTGGCTATTACTCCTTTTCTACTTTTTTTTGTTTTTCATTTTAAAAAGGGAATGAAGAAAGCAACGAGAGAAGTAAGAAAAGACGAAGGTAATATGTTGGTAGTGTTGCAAAAAGGATTGCAATCAATGCGGGCTGTGAACGCTTTTGGGCGGCAGG
>JAHEZA010000321.1 GCA_023251335.1 Chitinophagaceae bacterium
CCCCCGAAGCATTCGGAATAGCACCGAGGGTATCAACGCCTGCAATAGCCATTACATGGGCACCAGCTTCGCCTGGCAAAACTACCCCCTGAATAGCGCCACCGGCGGCCTTTGCAAAAGTTCGGATCACTGGTTTTAAAAGATATTGCCCACTGTTGCCCGCCTTTACAATAGACCGTGCCGCATCAAAATCCAGCACAATTTCATAGGGAACACCCGCCACCAAATCTGCGTGCACATTTAATTTCAGGCCAGATTGTTGTCCGGATGGGACTTTCAAATCTACCGTGGTTCCGTCTTCCAACACAAGTTGGTTGTCATCGCCAAGAATTACGCGCATTTGAGAAAGCTGTCCTGCAGGTAAACTTACACCGCCTAAAATAGTATCCCCGCCGTTGGTATAATCCAAAAGGTTATATTTTCCTGGCCTCAATAACGGCACTGAAATCCAACCATTATCTGAAGTATCGCTGGAGTTTTTTACCATTATTTGCTGGAGATCAATCCAGACAGCCTTGTAATTTGCCGGTGCATCGGTGAGATATATGTTAAGACTTGAGGCTTTATTATCTTTAACGGAATCCGACTTTGTACACGAATTGAGCGTAAAGGCCAACATTACAATTCCTAATAAGGGAAGTACAATTCCCGAGTGCTTTTGTTTCATAGAAGTAATATTTAATTTAGATGAACAAGGTTGCAAAATTCGTTCCAATACTTAAATAAGTCAATTAAATACTTATTGAAACGTTCCTTCAAAATTAGAAACCAAAAGGTTGATATCCAAATTACTGAACGTTAAAAAAATTAATATCTTTTAAACATTTACTGTATAAACAACGTAGAAGTCTTTATCCACAGCCTCAACAATAATTTTACGTTATTCATCGTTTTTAGAACTGACAGAAGTATGTTAAACCTAAAGCCTATGAAAAAAATATTCTACATTCTGTTTCTCTTATTGAACTCACGTGTCTATTGCCAAATTACTACTCCAATTATAGAGGCAAACTTTGGGTTAGACGGCGATCTGCAATCAAACTTTTTCAATAATGTATCAACTAATATTGGTGGCGATGACTGGTTTAACTATGATGCATCTGTTCCCGGTGTCGGTGTAATTGATACAACCGGTGCAGCATCTATCCTTGCACGTTATGTGATAGACCCCGCTTTTCGTCAATTACCTTTTGGCCGTTCAATGAATGTTTCCCCTGGAACCGTTATAAATAATAAATTAATGATTGATGCGGTATTTTATCGTGATTATCATGGCAGCGATTCCACAATGTACGCGTCCGGGGCTAGTAAAAATGGTATGAGTCCGGCTGACTGGAGCTGTCCGGTAGCCCAGTCAGTACCGGATAAAAATGAGATTTTGGACGTGATGGCCCACATGCGAAGAGATGGCAAAACAGGTAATGATTCGCTTTGGCTGTTTGGAGGAGTATCTATTGAAAAAACTACTGGCGACCGGTATTTTGATTTTGAACTGTACCAGACAAATATGTCTTATAATAAATCTACCCAGAAATTTAGTAACTATGGCCCTGATGCAGGGCATACTTCATGGAAGTTTAGTGCTGCCGGCGCTATACTGCAGGTAGGCGACCTTATCTTTTCCGCAAATTATGGAAGTTCTACCTTATCATCCATCGAAGCCAGGATATGGGTAAGCAGAACAACCTGGACATCAATTGCTCCTGCCACTTTTAACTGGAGTGGCTCGTTTGATGGTGCAGCAAGCGGATCCGCCTATGGATACGCAGGAATAGTGCCCAAATCAGCAGGAACTTTTTATACCGGATTAGAAAGCGCCGATAATTCATGGGCTGGTCCTTTTTCCCTGGTACGGGGTGATAACAGTTTTGTTACTAACTATACTGCCGGCCAGTTTATGGAATTCGTAGTTAATTTTACTAAACTTGGATTAGAGCCTAAAACTTTATTATCCACTGTTGGGTGTACCACTCCATTCAAAAGCCTGTTTGTAAAATCGCGGGCATCAACCTCGTTTACAGCCCAGTTGAAAGATTTTGTCGGGCCTTTGGATTTATTTTATGATTTTAGAGCCAGAGCCACCTCTGATGTTTCACCTATATGTGGAATCTTAGGCCCTACATCCGTCAAAGTATCTAACCCTATTCCGGGATCAATTTATTCCTGGTCAACTCCAAATGGTCACATCGTTGGAAGTACAACCGGTGATTCCATTTTGGTTGACTCCGCCGGCACATACATTGTAAAACAGGTGTTTACGGTAGGATGTACCGTATTCGCCAGCGATACCATTACTGTTCCGCCATTTAATATTTCATGCAGGACACTGGAAACAAGCATAAGAGATTTCAATGGAACTGTATTAAATAAAAAAATACAATTGAATTGGTCTGTTATGAACAATAATGATATTAATTATTTTGAAATTGAAAGCAGCGCGGATGCAGTCCACTTTTCCACTTTAGGGAAAATTAATTCTGAACTATCGGATTTACCTACAGCTTCTTATGAATATAATGATCAATCACAGTTAATAAAATCAAATGCTATATACTACAGGTTAAAAATGGTAAATGTTGCTAATAAAATCAGTTATAGTAGCGTAATCAGGTTGTCAACCGAAAATAATATGGCAAATGAAGTAAAATTCTTCCCTAACCCGGTAAGAGATCATATGCAAATAAGCATTTACGCTGCCGCAGATGAAAATTTACAACTAACGATATACGATGCAGCAGGAAGGTTGATGCGTACAAAGAAAGTGAGCGTTCCAAAAGGAAATTCGATATTGAACATTTCTGATTTCCAATCCTGGCCCGATGGTGTCTATTCTGTAAAAGTGATTTCCGGCGATGCTCTTTTTGTAAATAAAATGGTATTAAAAAAATAGTAACCACTATTTGGCAGATATATTTTCCGTAAAAAAGAAATTGCGATGAAGCAAAGTAGCCATGCGAGGAGCTTTCACTATGTTATACGACCACTAAATTTTGTTGTTATAATAGGAACTCCCGGCGTTCCTGTTTTGCAAACTTAGTGGCAAAGGCTTTGTTAGGCTACACTTGTGCTATTGAGTAATAGTAAAATAACTTTTAAGGAGGATTTTTATTTTTAGCCTACTCATAATTGCAAATGTCCTGACAAGAATTCTTTTATCATTTGAAGCTTCTAAACGTAGCAGGTTTTTTTTCACAGGTTATGTTGTTGGATCGTTTTTATTGCTCGTCTTTCACCTGGTTAAAAAATGCTACCATCTGTTCCAATCCATTTTTTGAGAATATTATTTCGGTGTTGTCTAAAGTTTCTTTTGTAGCTTCTGCACCTCTCGCAACCATTTCTTTTTCAAAATGCGAGATGGCAGTTTTTATCTCTGAAAATTTATTATTCGTTAAACATTCTGCTAATTCAAAGGCATCTTGCATAGCTACGTTTGCACCCTCACCCGCATAAGGAGGCATACGATGAGCCGCATCGCCAAGCATTGTAAGATTTTCCTGCGATTCCCAGGTTTGGTCGAACGGAAAATAATATTGTGGACGAGGAATAACATGTACATCATTGTTGGTAAAAAATTCGTGCCATTTATCGCTCCAACCTGCGAATTCTTTTTTAAACCACGCTAAAACCTGTTTTTTGTTTTTAAAGTCAATACTGCTTTGCAAGAGCCAATTTTCAGTCGTTTTAAAATTTACTACAAACATAATTGAGCCGTCTCCTTTAGTGCCGTAGCCAATGAATTGCTCATTGCCAAAAGCCATCACTTTTCCACCTTTTGCAAATTCAAAAAGTTTTGGAGCATTTTTTCCGGCATTATAAATATTTCCCTCAATCAATGTAATGCCTGAATACATTGGTTCCAGGTTACTCAAATACGGGCGTACTTTTGAGCTCGCTCCGTCGGCAGCAATTACTAAATCAGCATAAGCGCTTGTTCCATTTTTGAAATGCAATAGCCAACCCCTGTTTTGTTTTTCCATTGAAGTAAAATGGCTGTCCCACACAACGGTACCGGGTTTCAGCGAGTTCAACAACATATCACGCAAGGGTGCACGATCAATTTCGGGTCGCGTTTCTGACGTAATTGTTTCGAAATTATGATCGTCAAATGTTATGTTGAGCGATTTATCTACAAGCCGCATCTTGCTTGCAACAGGGCGATGATGTTTATAAAATTCA
>JAHEZA010000322.1 GCA_023251335.1 Chitinophagaceae bacterium
ACCGGAGTTAAAGAAGGAGGCGCAGGATAAACTGGCTGCTGCGATTAACGAAGAACAACAGCATTCCAAGGTGGAAGCAACACCATCAAAATAAAACAGCATCCATTGAAAAGAAACACGAAACCTGATATGTTCAACAAATCGACGATGACAACATTTTTCAATAAATTATTTTTTCTTCTACCGCTGTGCTTTTTATTCGGGAAATCAAAAGCGCAGGATACCACCCACCGGCAAACGATTGAGATCACTTCTTCTTATAAACCTTCATTGCTGCCCAGTGTAAAGATTAATTTATATGCATCGCCTGTAACACCCGATACATCGCGCGCGGGGCTTGCTTATTCTATTCCTTCGGAAACGTTGTTTTATACTTATCAGCCCAATGCATTGAGCCCACTGGCTTTGGACGTGGACACTTCTTTAGACCTGGGTCAACGAAATCAACTAAAAGTTGGTTTTGGAAATAATACTACGCCTTACATTTCCGGCGCGTTTAGTTTTGGGGATGGAAAATATAGCCTGGGCAATATTTATGGCGATTATATTTCATCCCGCGGAAAAATTCAGTACCAGGATTTTACTGAATTAAATATAAAAGGATTGGGAAGCATTTTTACTGATAAGCATGAAACGTATGGTGGAATGGGGTTTGCCTTGCACCAGTATTATCAATACGGTTACGACCATACCATAGATACTTTTAGCAAATCTGAGATTAACAGAAGTTACCAGGATTTTTCGATAAATGTGGGTTACAAAAATATCGCACCAAATGATTTGGGAATTAATTACAACCCTCATATTGAAGTTCATCAATTTGCCAGGAGCACCTACGCCGGCGAGACCAACTTAATCATGAATCTGCCAGCTGAGAAAAGATTCTCTGACAAGGTATCCATAAAAGTGGCCCTGCTTGGAAATTTTGATAAATACAAAATAAAAGGCGACACAGTATCTTTCAGTAATAACCTGTTTCAATTGGATCCCGAATTTGCTTATTATGGCGAAAGATTCACGCTTCACGCGGGCATCATGCCTACGTGGAATAATAGTGACCTTGCTATTTTGCCCAACATTTATGGCGAAGCCAAACTATCGCAAAGTATTCTCAGCATACAGGCAGGATGGGTAGGAAGATATATCGCCAATAGCTTCCGTAGTTTAAGCAAAGAAAATCCCTACATAAATGATCCGGTATCTTTTAGAAATACTAAAGAGATGCAATATTATGGCGGCATAAAAGCTAATTTAGGAAACCATTTCAACTTCAGCGCCAAAGCGGCGTATATCTCATACACTGACATGCCTTTGTTGGTGAATGATACGCTTGCCGGAAACACATTTGTTGTTTCCAACGAAAGTAAAATAAACAATTTCCAAATTCATGGAGATTTGAATTTTGTAAGCCAGGATAAATTTACCATCACCGGAGCAGTTGACCTGAACAGCTACACCGGGTTGCGCGATAACACCGAGGCGTGGGGATTATTTCCCTTGAAATTAACAGGCTCATTGCGTTGGAATGCGTTCGAGCATGTGTTAGTAAAGGCGGATCTGGCAGCATTCTCCGGCGCGAGCGCGCGAACAAAAACCGGATCAGTTAGCAATCAGAGTGGAAGTGATTTTAGCGCCGGAGCCGAATACCAGGTTACCAAAAAAATTGGTGTGTGGCTCGATTTCAATAATCTGTTTAATAATAAATACGAGCGTTGGTACCATTATCCGGTTTACGGCTTCCAGGTTATTGGTGGCGTATTGGTGCATTTTTAAGCAGAGGTTTGGGTCATTTGTAATTCAACAATTTTGTATGCACTACTGAAACTTTTCTTAAAATCGTTAAAATAAAATATAGATATTTGCTTCCATGCAGGAATTGATCACATCATTTATTATTCAATCAAAAGAATGCAGGCTTAAAGGCATTGGCAGGTTTCAGCGGGTGGCACACCCCGCGCAAACTGACATAGCCAATAAGCAAATTATGCCACCATTAGAAGAAAAAACTTTTAAAGAAAGAGAAGAGAGAATTTCGGATGAATTGGTAAGATACGTGTCAAATAAGAGTCACATCAGTATGGAGGATGCATTGGAACAACTGAAAGAATGGTGTGCCAATACCAAAACGAAACTAAAATGTGGAGAAGAGATCATGCTGGAATCGTTAGGTTCACTAAAGGCAAACCCGGCAGGAAGTATTTCTTTTCACGCTCTTGAAACAACCCCATTTTTCGTGCCTGTTCCTGTTGAAAGAGTTGTTCATAAAAACAGCACCCATCATGTGTTGGTTGGCGACAAGGAAACGACTTCGTCGGTGATGAGCCAGTTTTATAAAGATGAAAAAGAACCCGAAGAATTAAAAAGCAATAGCTGGAAAGTGGTATCAATGGTACTGGGCGCTGTCGCGGTGGTCTTACTCATTTTTTATTTTTACAATCACTCATTTTCGGTATCCGGGATTGGGAACCAGGAAAAAGTAGTACCGCAAACCCCAGCCGCCACGTATTCGCCGCGCTAGTTTTTGCAACTTTTTGAGAAATGAAAATTTATTCTTTTTGTTTGTTTACTATTTGTCACAAACCAGGATCGACAAAATTCCCAGGCATCATAAGTTTTAAGCTAAACCCTCAAAACTTTTTATTCAAACACACTTTACAATGATCGTGTACCATTCATGCCCCAATTGTGGCGATAGCAACATCAGCTATGTTTTGTCCGCCAGAGATCATACCGTTTCTGAAGAAGACTTTGAAGTATGGGAATGTAAGAACTGCACTCAACGATTTACACAAAATATTCCGGAAGAAGATAAGATTGGGAAATATTACCAATCGCAAAACTACATTTCGCATAGTGATACTTCCACAGGTTTTATTAATAGCATTTATCATAAAGTAAGAAAACGCACACTGGCACAAAAAAGAAAACTGGTAGAAAAAACAACCGGAAAAAAAACCGGAAATATCCTGGATGTGGGTGCCGGTACCGGTGCTTTTTTACATACCATGTATCAAGCCGGTTGGAACAGTACAGGTATTGAGCCTGATGAAACGGCCCGCCATAAGGCGCTGGAACTTTATAACCTTAATTTAAAAAGCGCGGAAAATCTTTATTTACTGTCGCCCGGAACCTTTGATGCTATTACATTGTGGCATGTATTGGAACATGTGCATGATCTTCATAAATACGTTGAGCAAATGAAAAAATTGCTAGCTGCTGATGGTAAATTATTTATCGCGGTTCCGAATTACACAAGCGCCGACGAAACGATTTATCATGAATCATGGGCAGCTTACGATGTGCCACGCCATCTTTATCACTTCTCTCCCCTATCTATGAAAATACTCTTAACTTCTCATGGTTTAAAGATTGAAAGCATGAAACCTATGTGGTACGACAGCGTGTATGTAAGCATGCTTAGCGAGCAATATAAAACCGGTGCTTCTCATCCTGCAACCGCATTTATTAATGGAATGATTTCAAATTGGAAGGCCCTGTTTGATCATACCAGGTGCAGTTCTGTGATCTATGTTGCATCTAAAATAGAAAGATACTCTCCTTAAAAAATAAGAATAGGTGGAATATGCCGGTTGATTATCAACGAACCGCTACAAATTTTGCAAGGTTCATGGACGCTCCCCTGTTTAACAAAAGAGTGTCTCCCGTCAAATGGTAGTGATCGGCACTGGCCAGCGCATTGATAAATTTTTGCTCAATTGCAATAGCCTCGCATGACACATTGGTACGAACCATTTCGCCAAATTGAATGCGGTTATTTTTTCCTAAGGCATACCTGGTTGTAAACGTGTTACAGCCTCCATTTCCCGAAACCGTGCTGTCTTTTCTTAAGATAAAAAAAATGCCATTGGACATTGCATTTGCAGGAATTTTTGTATTCGATAATCCTACCAAGGTCCATTGGGTTCCAACAAGCGGAGCATCCATCCTGACGGAAGTCTTTTCTGAAGTACCGGAATCAAACCCAATTTTATTTATAGTAAGCGATACCAGTACGATAATAGCGATTGTTAATATTTTCATGGCCTAAATTTTTTGAATTTTTGTGGAAAAATTTCCATGATTTCTGTAACAGGAAAGCGGCGTTTTTACCTTTCTTCAAATGATTCTTTTCTTTTCCTTTTGTAAGACAACAACGAACTTAACCTA
>JAHEZA010000323.1 GCA_023251335.1 Chitinophagaceae bacterium
ATTATACACACATGTGGAGGTCTTTGGGGCATTTTAATGATAACCCGATGGGCATTCAGTGGATGGGGATTGTTTTTGGTTTAGGCTTTGTTATATCATTTGGATACTGGACTACAGACTTTTTGGTAGTACAGCGGGTGCTGTCGGCAAAGGATTTACGGTCCGCAAAAATGGCTCCTATCATTGGTTCAGGATTCAAAATGCTGGTTCCCCTGATTGTGATTTTGCCCGGTTTGTTGGGTTTGGCAGTAATGCCCGGCTTAGTGGGTCAGGCCGAAGCAGCGGCAACTGGAGCACAGAGCTATAATGAAATTCTTCCTTTAATGATGGCGCGTTATTTAGGGCCAGGTTTATTAGGTTTGGGTGTAACTGCGCTTATCGCGGGTTTCATGTCGGGAATGGCGGGCAATGTCACGGCCTTCTCAACGGTATGGACCTATGATATTTATAAGCCGCTTCATTTTAAGTTTACAAAGAAAGAAGCTACTGACAAACATTATGTAAAAATGGGGCGGTGGGCCACGTTCATTGGTGTTCTTATCAGCATTGGCACGGCCTATTTGGTGGAAAATGCCGCCAGCATTATGGATTATGTTCAGGCCTTGTTCAGCTTTTTTATAGCTCCATTATTTGGTACGGTTATCCTGGGAATGTTATGGAAAAGATGTACAGCAGCCGGAGGGTTTTGGGGATTGCTTGCCGGAACATTATCTTCTGTTGGCATGTGGGCCTGGGTACGATTAGATCCGCGCGCGCTGGCCATCATCACGGGTTCTGCTGATGCTAAAGCGATGGCTGAAGATATGTATCGCGCGCTGTGGTCATGGATAATATGTGTGCTCGTGACAGTTTTTGTCAGTTTTGCTACCAAGCCAAAGCCAGAAGCGCAGTTAGTTGGATTAGTAAGAGGTTGCACAGAATTGCCTTCAGACGCTCATCTACCGTTGACGAAACGTCCGATTTTCTGGGCCGGAGTGGTACTCGTTGCTTTTATTATTTTACAAATTATTTTTTGGTAAAAATTATATTTTATGCATGAAGAAGAAGGTTTTTCAATCTGGTTTTTTGTAGGGATCATGTTAGCCATCTATGGTCCCATCGTTTTAATCGCCAACATCCCGGGACTTTCTACAAGTCAAAATCCACATGTAGTACTGGAACGATTACACGCAGGCGTGTGGTGGGGGATTTTATTGACATTACTCGGAGCGCTCTTTCTTTATCTTCATTGGCCGGGGAAGGAGTCCTCTGTCCTTGATCAGAAAGACAATAACATTTTATCGGATGAGGTAGGAGAGGAAGATTAATGTTACCACCTAATGTGGCATTTATCAACGTCGTATTGTATTATGGCTGGTCGCTTTAGTGTGGTATTTTTCGACTTTGTTGCTTAATCTAAGCCCAATATTTAATTTTGTAATCTTGGCTATTTATTGGATATTTCTCTATTTTCGAAAGGATTCCGGAAACTGACACGAAACATCCGGACGCCTGAAACCATGTTATTATCAAAAACCAAATTGAATGAGTGCTATAAATGAATACAAGGAACACGACAGAATGCTAATAGCGGTGGATTGCATCATTTTTGGATTTGATGGTGAAGATTTGAAAGTGCTATTAATAAAAAGAGGTTTTGAGCCGGGGCTCGGCAAATGGTCTTTGATGGGTGGATTTGTCAAGGCCAATGAGAGCGCAGATGAAGGCGCCATTCGTATCCTGGATTTACTAACGGGCCTTACTAAAATTTACATGGAACAATTATATTCTTTTACCGATATAAGCCGCGATCCAGCGGATCGGGTGGTTTCGATTGCCTATTTTGCTTTGATAAAAATTGACGATTATTCACCGGAATTATTGAATGAGCATAATGCGAGATGGATAAGTATAAAAAAGGTACCCGCTATGATTTTTGATCATAAAGAAATGATTGAATTGGCAAAAGAAAGGCTTCGGCAAAAGGTAGCTGCCTACCCGATTGGCTTTGAACTATTACCGGATAAATTTACACTTTCACAACTGCAAAATCTCTACGAAGCCATTTATGAAACCACGTTTGATAAGCGGAATTTTCTAAGAAAAATATTATCAATCGGTGTATTGAAAAAATTAGACGAAAAGGAAAAGCACCTTTCAAAACGCGGAAGCTACTATTATAAATTCGATCATAAAAAATACCAAAAACTGGAACAACAAGGCATTAAATTTATCTGAGTTTTGGAAGCTTTATAAAATTGAGTTTTGCAAATTATGTATAATTAATAAACAAATAGAATTTATGAAGAACCTTATTTTATTACTTGCTGTCTTTTTCGTAACTGTGATCACAAGTGCCCAGCAAACAAGTTGGAAAATTGTTCCCGGCCATATTACCACGCAATGGGCCGCTGAGCTAAATTCAGCTAACACGCTTCCTGATTATCCGCGGCCTTTGATGCAAAGAGATGATTGGCAGAACCTGAACGGACTTTGGCAATACGCCATCATTCCTGTTTCTGAAAATGACGCAATTCCAACTTCTTTCCAGGGGAATATTTTGATTCCGTTTGCAGTTGAATCCGCTTTATCGGGCGTGGGTAAAACCGTTGGAAAAGATAGTCTTCTTTGGTATCAGCGCGATATAGCGGTGATAGCTAAACGAAAAAATAGAAGAATATTACTTCACTTTGGCGCTGTTGACTGGCGAAGCGATATTTATATAAATGGGAAAAAGATTGGCCGTCATGAAGGCGGTTATGATCCTTTTACTTTTGATATCACTGATGCTTTAAAAAAAGGAAGTAAACAAACAGTTTCTGTTCGCGTTTGGGATCCAACAGACGACGGCCCTCAGCCGCACGGAAAACAAGTAGTACATCCTGAAGGTATCTGGTATACACCGGTAACCGGCATCTGGCAAACGGTTTGGCTCGAAACGGTTCCTGACACTTATTTCGTTTCCACCAAACAAACGCCAGACCTGGATAACAAGAATATTTCTGTAAGCGCTTCCGTAAAAAATTGGAAACAAGGAGATGAATTATCCATTTCAGCATGGAAGGGAAATGAAAAAGTGGCAGAAAAAAACGGCTCAGATACTTCCATAACCTTATCCATTCCTGATCCTGAAACCTGGTCGCCGTCGCATCCTTTCCTTTACGATCTGAAACTAACGGTTATACGTAAAGGAAAACCGGTGGACGAAGTAAAAAGCTATTTTGCGATGCGAAAAATATCTATTGCGCCGGATGCAAACGGCATCCAAAAGATGATGTTGAATAATAAGTTTTTATTTGAATTTGGCCCGCTCGACCAGGGCTGGTGGCCTGATGGATTATATACCGCGCCCACAGACGCCGCTTTAAAATTTGATATTGAAAAAACCAAAGACATGGGCTTTAATATGATCCGCAAACACATCAAAGTAGAACCGGCGCGCTGGTATTATTACTGCGACAGCATTGGAATGCTGGTGTGGCAGGATATGCCAAGCGGCGATTTGGGCAATCATTGGGAAAACCGCCCGGGAGTTTTGGGAAGAGCAACCGACAGGGATCGCACTCCTGAAAGCGAAGGTTATTACCGCAAAGAATGGAATGCGATTATGGATGCATTGCACAATTACCCGTGCATCATTGTCTGGACGCCTTTCAATGAAGCCTGGGGTCAATTTAAAACGGCGGAAATTACCAACTGGACAAAACAAAAAGATCCTTCAAGATTGGTGAACAGCGCCAGTGGCGGCAATTTTTACCCGGTTGGCGATATTGAAGATCTGCATAATTATCCAGATCCTGCTATGCCGCGTCCTGATATTTTTGGCGATAAAAAAGCTTTGGTTCTCGGAGAATTTGGCGGACTCGGTTTGCCTGTTGATGGCCATACCTGGCAGGAAAAAAACTGGGGTTATCAAAGTTTTAAAAGCAACGACAGTTTGTTTAAAAGATATCAATCATTGACCACCAAACTTGAAGAATTAATCAAAGCCGGTTTGTCCGCAGCAGTTTATACCCAGACGACCGATGTGGAAGGTGAAGTAAACGGCTTTATGACCTACGACAGAAAAGTAATGAAAATGCCGATTGAAAAGTTGAAAGCAGATAATGAAAAACTGTATCATATAGTAGAGTGAATGATTTCATTTATTTGAATCTTTAAGAAAAAATACAGAAGAATCAACTTCCA
>JAHEZA010000324.1 GCA_023251335.1 Chitinophagaceae bacterium
AAAATAAATTCCACCTGTCAACTCGCGGTAAATAATAAAATCAACATCCGATAGTTGTTTGTCTCTCAATGGTGAAAGATGAAATAAAGACCTGTAAGCCGATATGGGCCTGATGTTGGCAAACAATTGCAGTTCTTTTCTGAGCCTCAGTAATCCTTGCTCCGGCCTCACTTTTGCGGATGGGTCATTGTCAAATTTGGGATGCCCGATTGCCCCCAGCAACACCGCATCACTTTTGAGGCAACTATCTATTGTTGCCTGTGGCAAAGGATCGCCGGTTTTATCAATGGCTACCGCACCCATCAGGCAATGGGTAAAGTGAAATTGATGATTAAATTTTACAGCAACAGCGCCTAACACTTCCAGCGCCTCACGGGTTACTTCGGGACCGATTCCATCGCCTTCGATAACGGTTATGTTCTTTTTCATTTCTGTTCGCTTTCGCGGTTTTTTTCTTCTTAATTAAATAGTTTCCTGATTCACGCTACAGCATTTGCTATCCACTGATCGATTTTTTTTATTTGATAATTTCCATTGTCTAACTGTAATTTGTTAGTAATGCACAATGGAATATTTGATTCATCATGGCTCACATAAATTAACGTCTTGTTGGTTTCGCTACAGATATGGTCTATCAATGAAACAAACTGAATACTTTGGTGATGATCCAAGCCCTGGCATGGCTCATCTAAAACTAACAATGGCGGATTTTTTACCAAAGCCCTTGCAAGCAAGATCATTCGTTGGAGACTGGCCGAAATTGAATGTAAAGGCTTTGTTGACACATGAGAAACTTGTAAAAAATCCAACCATTGAAGTACGTTATTGTATTGCGTTATACTTAGTTTTTTATATAATCCGATTGTATCGAAGTAACCGGAACCAATCGCCTGGAAACAAGTAATGTTTTTGTCAAAATAGGCGTGTAATTCCGGGGAGATATATCCTGTTTTTTGCTTGATATCCCAGATACTTTCACCACTACCCCGCCGTTTTCCAAATAAGTAAATTTCATTGGAATAAGCTTGTGGATGATCGCCCGTGATCATATTGAGCAAAGAAGATTTTCCGGCGCCATTTCGCCCGCCCAACAACCATTTCTCTCCTTGTTTTATCTTCCAATTCAGGTTTTGAAGAATCACATGGCTACCATAATTCAGATGAATATTTTTCATTTCTACAATGATGTCAAATTGAAAGTCTTCATCCGATACCGGTAGCAGGTTACTATCATAAACAGCTTTCGGGTTTTCGAAAAAATCCTGTGCCTGGTAATTTTCTTTTTCACCGAAAAAGTCAAGTTTTTTATTTTGCAACAATGCGATATGGGTGATAAAATCAGGAATCGGAAAAGTTCCCGGAATCAAAATAATAGATGTACCACTTTTAGAAATTTCTTCTAAAACCTTGTTTAATTTTTTACAAGTTGAAACATCAAGGCCTGTATATGGCGAATCCAAAATCAATACCTGTGGTGAATTCAATAAGGCTTTGGCCAGTTGAAATCTTTTGTGTTCGCCGCTTGAAAGCTGGATCAGTGACGAGTTTTTCAGATGAACAATGCCAAGAATTTCTAAAGTGTAATCTATGTTATTTGTTGGTTTACTATCCGGAGAAAATACTTTTAACAATTCCTGCAAAATAGTAGGCGCATCTTCCGCATCAAAACTATTGAAGCGTTGTTGATAATAAAAATCTGATATGCCGGATAAATTTTTAAATTGATATCGCTGTTCCACCAATTCAATTCGTGTATGCTTTCCAGTTATCTCATCCTGATCAAACAAAACAGATCCTGAAAAATGAATTTTGTCAGACAGGGCCTTTGCCAATGTAGTCTTGCCACTTTCCGCATTTCCAAGAATGGCCAGATGCTCGTTTGGTCGAAGAGAAAATGAAATACCATCAAGCACAGTTCTTTCCTGTGTTTTCACAACGAGATCTTTTACTATGATAGATGGCTTTTGCATCAAAATTTCAATTTTCAGGCGAGTGGGCCGCTCGTATGGATGCCACCATGTGGTTTTCCCTAATTTTTTCAAATAATATCTTACTCATTTTTTTACGAATCAAGTATTAAAAAGCTTAAGGCTGAACACTCATTGCTGACAGTTGATACTCTTTTGCCATTTCATTAAGATCGCCGTCTTCCACTTCTTTTTTATTATCTGCAATTTTTAGAAAGCGGGAATACAGAATATCTACATCATTTCTGTCAAACGAAAATCCAAGTTTCTGAAAACGATAAGCCAGCGCACTGCGTCCACTCCTTGCCGTTAGTACTATTTTTGAACTATCGGCTCCTACTTCGTCAGGATTAATAATTTCATAAGTAAGTGTGTCTTTCAGAAATCCATCCTGGTGTATCCCGGATGAGTGCGAAAACGCATTGCTGCCCACAATCGCTTTATTCGGTTGAACAGGCATCCGCATCGTATCAGAAACCAAACGGCTCATCGGATATAATTTGGTAGCGTCAATATCTGTATAAAAGCCAAGCGCTTTGTGTTGTTTAATCACCATTACTACTTCTTCCAATGAAGTATTGCCTGCTCTTTCACCAAGGCCATTGATGGTGCATTCTATCTGACGGGCGCCATTGATAACTCCTGAAATAGAATTAGCAGTAGCCAATCCTAAATCATTGTGGCAGTGACAGGAGATAACTGCTTTATCAATATTACCTACATGGTTTTTCAGATAGGCCATCTTTTCACCATATTGATGAGGAAGGCAGTAGCCTGTAGTATCCGGAATATTTACAGTAGTAGCTCCTGCTTTTATAACAGCCTCAATCACTTTGGAGAGATATTCATTGTCCGTTCTGCCGGCGTCTTCTGCATAAAATTCTACATCATCCGTGAAATTCCTGGCCCACTTAACGCATTGTACCGCTCTTTGTAAAATATCTTCCTGCGTAGAATTGAATTTGCCTTTTATATGAAAATCAGATGTTCCTATTCCTGTATGAATCCTGGGGCGTTTGGCATATTTCAACGCCTGCGCAGCAACTTCAATATCTTTTTGAACTGCGCGGGAAAGAGCGCACACCACGGCTTTGGTAATTGTTTTAGAAATCTGCTCAACGGAAGAAAAATCGCCCGGGCTTGAAATAGGAAATCCGGCTTCCAATACATTTACTCCCAAATCTTCCAACTTAAGCGCCAACTCTACTTTTTCTTTCGTATTTAATTTGCAACCCGGCACTTGCTCGCCATCGCGTAATGTGGTGTCAAAAATGATTACCTTATCCATAAAGTTTTATTTAAAGAAAGAATTTAATATTTGCAATCAATGAATGTATTTCCGAAATTAGGATTTTGGTAGCTTGGAATCTAATCAAATTGTCAGAAATTTACACTTATTAAATAGTTAGGATTTTTATAAAATCCTTTACAGCAGTGCAATAGAGCCTAAATTATATACGATGCCCAACCGTTCTACGGATTCATTATTTCAATTAATTCGCTCGCTTCAAAAGTCGGAAAAAAGAAATTTCAAGCTCTATGCTCAAAGAAATTCTTCTAACAATGACCTCAAAATTGTGCAATTGTTTGACGTCATTGATAAAATGTCTGTTTATGATGAAGACATTTTGATCAACAAAACAAATTCTATTAAAAAACAACAACTTCCCAATTTAAAAGCGCATTTATACCGGCAAATATTAGGTAGTTTGCGATTGCTGGAAGGCAGTGAAAATATAGATATTCAATTACACGAACAATTAGACTTCGCAAAAATTCTTTATAATAAAGGTCTTTATCATCAAAGCCTCCGGACACTTGAAAAGATAAAAGAAGTAGCACTTGCCAACAATCAAATTCATTTTCAGATAGAAGTGCTCATTACCGAAAAAAAAATCGAAACGCTCCATATTACCAGGAGCATGCAGGACAGGGCCGATGAGCTGACGCACGATATTGGCGTAGCCAATATGCAATTAGCAAAGCAATCAAAACTTTCAAATCTTGCGCTACAGCTATATAGCTGGTACATTAAAAATGGGCTGGCCCGAAATAAAGCAGATGAGAAAGAAGTGGAAGATTATTTCAGAAGGCATTTTACCGAAGATATGAAGGCGCCGGAAAAATTTTACGAAAAGATGTATTATCATCAAAGTTATTGCTGGTATGCTTTTATAAGGCA
>JAHEZA010000325.1 GCA_023251335.1 Chitinophagaceae bacterium
TGCACCGCTGCCTAAATCAATTACGGTGACGCCTTTTTTTATTTTGGCAAATTGAGTTGGCAAGCCGCAGCCTAATCCCAGGTCAGCATCCGGATTGTAACCTTCGAGGTTGCTATAGTCATCAGTCATGATACTATACACTTCAGTTGAGCAACCTCCAGAGCCGCAGCAGGAAGATTGATTGGTTTCTTTGTCTTGTAAAGCGATTTCGCTGTATTTCTGCTTTACGATTTCTTTTAGTTGTTCTGAATTTTGCATTTTATTATTTTTATAATTAACAACAATTGTTTTTCTTTTCCAATTTTAATGAAACATTGTCAAAGTAATTTTTAAGTTTAGCTACTGCTTTTTCGTCAATGCAATAACAAACGCTGTTACCTTCAACATTGCCTTTAATTAGTCCTGCGTTTTTAAGTTCTTTCAAGTGCTGCGAAATTGTTGGTTGTGCAAGTGGAAGTTCGTTTACTATATCGCCGCAAATGCAAGTATCAACCTTGATGAGATATTCAAAAATTGCAATTCGTGCGGGATGCCCCAATGCTTTGGTCATTGTCGCAATAGCGTTTTGCTTGTCAGTAAAATGTTCCGTCTTTGTTGCGCCCATGTTGTTTATTTAATATTGCAATATTACGATAAAGATTTAAAAACAAAATATTTTCTGCCAAAATATTTTTGTGTCTGGTAAAAAAGAGTGGCTGAATCGGGGAAATTCATATTCTTCCGCCCGAACGAAAGAGGATAAAAGAATTAAGTATAGAACTAGGGCAATGTTCATCAAAGATTTCAGCCCGGGCGGCTGATGAATAGCGAACAGAAAGCTGATTAAATGCACGTTAGTCCTGCTATCGCCAAACCCAATGTCTTTACCGGTTCTGTACAACAGGAGATTTCATGGTTGGCGTTGCACGCCCGACGAAGTCTTATTTGTTAACTGTGGTTTTACTCTTGAACTCTATTTTTCAGATCCATTTGCACATGCAAAATTCTTGTGATTTCAATTTTACCGGGGCTGAGTTTTCTGTAGAATAAGATATGTTGTCCGGCCCTAAATCCTAAAATTTCAGTGTGTATTTCCGGATAATTTTTTCCTGAAACTTTTCCTTCCGCTAAATCCTGACAAGAATCTAAAAGCATGAAATAATATGTATCGGCTTGTTTTTCTGACCAAGTATCAACGGTGTATTCCCAAATTGCTGATAAATCCAAAACAGCTTTGTTTGCAAGACTATAACTAGCCATTTTTTCTTTTAGCAGCTTTTAATTTTTCAAGATGCTTTTTAGGATCGAAGTTTCTGGCTACACCACTTTCAATACCCTCCGCTATAGCTTTTCTAAGAGCGAGTATCTTAGATTCTTCCTCTTCAAGAAGTCGTAGGCCTGCTCTTATAACTTCACTGGCATTCTTAAATCTTCCTGTTGAAACTTTGTCGTCAACAAAGTCTTCAAAGTGATTTCCTAATGAAATGGAGGTATTACGTCCCATTGGTTCAAATTTGGATAAAGTTACCAATATTTGGTAATTCTCCAAATATTGAGGTGTTCACAGAAAGCTAATTTTTAAACAGTAACCATGTCTTTTTTATGCTGATGGTCGCTTTCGATAACGCCATCTTTAAGGCGGATGATGCGGCGGGCGTATTCGGCAATATCTTCTTCGTGGGTTACTAAGATTACCGTGTTGCCTTCGGACTGTATCTTGTCAAAAATATGCATGATCTCAACAGATGTTTTGGAGTCAAGGTTTCCGGTTGGTTCATCTGCAAGTATGATAGAAGGATTATTTACCAACGCCCGTGCAATGGCAACGCGTTGGTTCTGTCCGCCGGATAATTCATTCGGCTTGTGATGGCTTCTGTCTGCCAGGCCAACCCTGTCAAGCATTTCAAGCGCCAACTCAGTTCTTATTTTTTTTGTAGTGCCATTATATATTAGTGGAAGCGCCACGTTTTCAGCGGCGGTTAACCTGGGCAGTAAATTAAATTGCTGGAACACAAAACCGATTTCTTTATTGCGCACGTCGGCAAGATCATCGTCCGCCATTTTGCTCACGTCTTTGCCGTTCAGGGTATAGTTACCGGCCGTAGGTGAATCGAGGCATCCCAGGATATTCATCAGGGTTGATTTTCCACTTCCGCTTGGTCCCATAAGCGCTACGTATTCATTTTTGAATATTTCAAGCGTAATGCCTTTCAGCACTTTTAGCTCCTGCTTGCCGAGGTAATAACTTTTCTGAATATTCTCTAAATCTATGATTACAGACATAATTTTTATTTTAGCTTTCAGCTTTCAGGCTTGAAATTCAATTAATTTTTCTTGATTACTTTAGGTACTTTAAAAAATTCATTATCGTGTAGTGGCGCGTTTTTAAAAACTTTTTCTTTATCGATCTCTCCTTTTACTTCGTCTTTTCTTAAAATATTTACATTTTCGCTTACATGCAATAAAGGCTCCACGCCAGTGGTATCCAACTCATTCAGTTTATCAAAAAAGCCAATCATCTTTTCAAGATCGCCCTTTAATTCCTCTTTTTCCTCTTCATTAAACTCAAGTCTTGAAAGATGAGCCAGTTTTTCTATTAACGCGTCATTAACTTCCATTCGGCAAATATAACAGGTTTCAGGTTTTTTTACGGGTCGTTATCCAGCGCATTATTCCGTTTATCATTTTTTTGGCTACAGAGAAAATAAAAATCTGCTGAATTTGTGGCTTCACCGGGAATCTGCGCCCGCCCTAAATGCAAAATCTATTTATCTTCGTCGCCTTATGGAAAAGAAGAAAGAAACCCTGCCTGCCGGCAGGCAGGTCGTAATGAGTGGCATCAGGCCCACCGGTTTTTTGCACCTGGGAAACTATTTTGGGGCCATTCGCAATTATGTGAAAATGCAGGAAGAATACGACTGTTATTTCATGGTGGCCGATCTGCATTCTCTTACCACACATCCGGATACAAAGGACCTGAAAACTAATGTGCACAGAGTATTGGCAGAAAATATTGCCAGCGGGCTTGATCCGGAAAAGGTGGCCTTATATTGCCAAAGCCATTTGTATCAAACAGGTGAATTATATCTTTATCTGAATATGCTGGCATACAAAGGTGAATTGGAAAAAACACCCACATTTAAAGACAAAGTACGCCAGCATCCGGATAATGTAAACGCGGGTTTATTAACCTATCCTGTTTTGATGGCGGCGGATATTTTAATCCACAAAGCGAAATACGTTCCGGTGGGTAAGGATCAGGAACAACACCTGGAGATTGCAAGAAATTATGTTAACCGGTTCAATCACCGATACAGTGAAGTTTTTCCCGAGCCTTATGCTTTCAATTTCAATAGCGAGTTGGTTAAAATTCCTTCGTTGGACGGTACAGGCAAAATGAGTAAAAGTGAGAATCATATGGCTACCTTGTTTCTTGCAGATGATGACAACGCCATCCGGAAAAAAATAATGAAAGCAAAAACAGACAATGGCCCCTCCGAAAATAATTCGGCAAAACCGGATTACATTGAAAATCTGTTTTTGCTGATGAAACTGGTGAGCAAGGCAAATACATTGCAACATTTTGAAGAGAAATTCAATAATTGCTCCATTCGCTATGGCGATATGAAAAAGCAGTTGGCAGAAGATATGGTGGAATTTATTGCACCCATCAGGCAAAAGGTGGACGACATTTTAAATGATGAAAAGTATTTGCAAAAAGTGATGAAACAAGGCGCTGAAAAAGCAATAGCTCATGCAGAGATAACCATGCGCGATGTGAGAAATGCCATGCGGCTTAATTACTTTTAAAAGCTGGAGGCTAATGCTGAAAAAGTGAAAGTTGCACAACAATCTAAATTTTTTCTTATAGATTTTATAGTTACTTTTAATTGCCTGCCAACGCGAAAGGCCTGTAAATAAATATTGCACACAAAAAAGCACACGAATGGCAAAATCAAAAAAACCAAAACACATAGCAATAGCAGGAAATATAGGTGCCGGCAAAACTACCCTGACAGAACTTTTAAGCAAGCATTACAAATGGATTCCGCAATTTGAAGATGTGGATCACAATCCTTACCTGTACGATTTTTATGAGGAAATGCCTCGTTGGAGCTTTAATCTGCAAATATATTTTTTGAACGCCAGG
>JAHEZA010000326.1 GCA_023251335.1 Chitinophagaceae bacterium
CTCGCGCATTCTCTTAAAAACGTAAATGCCTTTACTGCTAACCTGAATACCAACAATGGCAAATTAGATAGTATCATGGAAAGTACCCGGATATTCACTCAAAAATTATCGGCAATAGATCTGGCAAAAACGCTTGATACGCTGAATGTCGCCATCAACAATTTTAAAACGGCTGCCGAAAAATTAAATGGTAAAGATGGAACAGTGGGCCTTTTGCTAAATGATAAAGCGTTGTACGATAATCTTGAAGCTACCTCTAATAAATTAAATATCCTGCTTGATGATATTCGGGTTCATCCAAAAAGATACGTGAACGTTTCAGTGTTTGGAAAAAAAGACAAAGGAAACTATCTCTCGGCGCCATTAGTCGACGATACTGTAAAAGCGGTTAAAAAGTAATATGGCCTATCCGGTAAAATATCTGTGCGTGGTTTTTTTTATTTTAACCGGCTATATTTCATTTGCGCAAGTCGTGGGTCGACCGCGGAGTTCAAAAGATTCAATATCAGGCGCACCAAAAGACACCGTATCAGCTTCACCGAAAGACACCATCATGGAGTTTCAGGTTATCAGCGGCCCAAGCATGCGCGCTATCAAGATTGATTCTGTGACTACGTTACAAACGATTGCCGGAGGAGCGGTCATCCGGCAAGGGTCTGTATTATTTCACGGCGATAGCGTTGTGATAAATCCCACAACACACATCATGGAGGCGTTTGGGAATATTGACATTAACCAGGCCGACACTGTTCACACCTACGGCCAATATTTGAAATATCTGAGCCTGGAAAAAATGGCGTATCTGAAAAATAAAGTAAAGCTTACTAACAAGAGTGGCACCCTTTTTACTAACGATCTCGATTATAACCTTGGTACCGGGATAGGGAATTATCATAACGGGGGAAAAGTGATCGAAGGGGAGACGGCAATTACCAGCCTGGAAGGAACTTATTTTAATGACACAAAAGATATTTATTTTAAGAAAAATGTAAAGCTTGATGATCCTAAAAAACACATTCGCACTGATTCGCTGGCCTATAATATGCAAACACATCAATCAAGTTTTATAAGCCCAACTAATATTAAAACACCCGATATAGAAATAAATACAACCCAGGGTACTTATGATTTGAATACAGGAAACGCATTTTTTACAAGCCGGACTAATGTGAAAGATAGCAGTGGACGCTTATATTCAGCAAATTCTATGGCGTTGGAAAGTAAATCAGGTAACGCGCAATTAGAGGGAAACGCAGTTATTATTGATTCTGCAGGAGGGTTCAATATCATTGCTAACCAAATATTTCTCAATAAAGAAAACAACTCGTTTCTTGCGACACGAAAACCCGTATTGATGATAAAACAAAAAAATGACAGCACGTATATTGCGGCCGATACCATTTATTCTGGCTTTCATTCTGCTGTAAACAATCAAAATGAAGCTGCAAAAAAAGACAGCGCTGGTAATTTTAATCCCGAAGAAAATAAAAAAGTAGAAGAAACAATTCGTAAAGACTCAACGGTATTGCCCGTTCACACAGTAATTACCGATACCAGCGGACAAAAAGCTTTTATGAACGATTCTTCAAAATTAATACAGCATGACGAGTTGGCTATGCCGTTAAAAGATACTTTGCTGAAAAAAATATCCCCTGCAAAAAAAATTGATTCAACCGCGATGATTGACCCGGCACATTTAAAAGATACGTCGCTAAAGAAATCTCAAGATCAGAAAATTAAAATAGAATTATTAAACGATTCTTTGCAAAAAGAGATCAATTCTAATATTCATGCAAATGAAAGTGTTTCAATTACAGATTCGATAGCACATGAGAATAATTTGAAAGAAGGCCATGTTGATTCTGCGAATAATATCCACAACCTGGATATTTCGGATAGTTTGAAATCAAATTTTGACACATCTAACTTTCGCTCAAAAACAGATACGGTCAACAAATCAGATACGGCGATACGATATTTTCTCGCATTTCATCACGTCAAAATATTCAATGACTCTTTGCAAAGTATTTGCGATAGCATGTTTATTTCTTCCAAAGATTCTACATTCAGGTTATATTATTCACCGGTAGTGTGGAGTGGTAATACGCAGATATTAGGCGATACGATTTTTCTTTATACAAAAAACAAACAACCATCAAGGATGTATGTTTTTGAGCAAGGCCTGGTAGTAAACAAAACAAAAGAAGGTTTTTTTAATCAAATGTCGGGAAAGACAATTAACGCCTACTTCATTGATGGAAAAATTGATTATGTGAGAGTGAAGGGTACTCAGTCCGAAAGTATCTATTACATGCAAACTGAAGACAGCGCTTACCTGGGAATGAACCGTGCACGAGGAGATGTGATTGATATTTATTTTAAAAATGACGAGCTAAGTAAAGTGGTCTATGTAAACCAGATTGATGGAACAATGTACCCTATGGGCAAGATTCCTGAAGAGCAGAAGCAATTAAAAACGTTTCAATGGCTTGATAATAAAAGACCAAAAAATAAAGCAGAATTATTCGAGTAAATAAATATCCATTTTTCTGAATGCAAGGAAAGCACAGAGAAAGTCAGTAAACAAACATTAAATTCATATTTGTATTTCCTGTTAATTTTTAGAAAGTATCTATTCATTCACTCCGCTCTCTATCTCAATGATTTCATCTTTCAATTTTAAATCGGGGAAAAACGAAACTATCAATAAAAGTACACAGCCCACAATTAACAAATACAATCCATATTGCTTTTCGGGGCAAAACGCGCGGTAACAGGAAGTATACAAAATGTAAGTACGTATAAGGTATCCAACATTGAACGCTGCTAAAAAAATAAGGGTCCTTTTTGCCCAAATCTTATTTAAAAAAATGAGAATTGCTGAAAGTACCGCAAAAAAAATAAAGACTTTCCCCGGTTTTCCATAAATGTCCATTTCAGAAAAAAATCCATTGAATGATTTATGAAGATCCGGATAAAAGGCCCACGGCAGAAAGCAACTAATTACCAGGAGAACACAGGCAATGAGCCCGATTTGTTTATAATATTTCATAACGTAACAATGAGATTTGTCAATGGCTGCAATGTTACTTCTTTTTCAATTCAATTAAAATTGAAATTCATCTTATTTGTTTGTTTGCTGTAAAAATTCTTTCTCATTTCGCTTGCTGTCTTCTTTGCATCAGTTCACGCCATGTGGTTAATATGAATCCATTATCATGGAGGAATTTTTTAAATCCCGGATCTAACATGGCGAGCATATCTGCTTCACGAATATCTCCGCTGTCTGTGATTTTTGAAAATACCTCTGTTGGGTCTGTGCAGTGCATAATCACCATCGCTACGCCGGGCTTCATTTTCTGCAACGTTTTTTCGTATAGCGCCACCCGCCATTTGCACAAACTGGCATCATCGGTTTTCATTCCGGCTGGTACTTTCCAATCATAGCTATAGTTGTGCAAATCGTCTAATACGGGAAGTCCTGCGTCCCATATCATTTTTCCTAATTGACGAAATTGTTCAAGCGCTGCACTGGGTATTTTCATCTCATCCTGAATGAGTGCGTCATTCCCTCCCGGGAACATCACGGGAATTTTCTTTTCTATACCCAGCCGGATGTATTTCATCATAAAATCGCTGTTAGCAAACAAAGTTCCCATGTGCGAATCAAGATGGGTAGGGTGGAAGTCCATCTTTTCAGCGCGGGCCAATTGAGCGCGTATTTCTTTATCAACTTCGTCTGCCGATGCATGCATTACTACATCAGGTACGCCACGCCATAAACTTCCTGTTGAATCTACCAAACCGGGTACTGCTGCGGCTCCGGCCACGGGTACCCAGCGATAATCTTTCCATTCTGACGTAAGCGTGAGATGCAATCCGGCGTCTATTTTTGGATGCTCTTTGATATATCTAACCATCTGCGGCACCCATGGACAAGGCATCATTACGCTGGTGGAATTTGCAACGCCTTTTTCAAATGCTTTTTCGATACCCCTGTCGGAACTGTACGACATACCTGCATCATCCATGTGCAGAATGATTACACGTGCATTTTTGGGGAATCCTAATTTTTCAGCATAAGTGCTGTCTTGCGCTGTGGCTGAAAAAGTGATCAAT
>JAHEZA010000019.1 GCA_023251335.1 Chitinophagaceae bacterium
GGCAGCCTCCGCAATACCGTGTGGAAGTGGGCCCTTTTTCAACAGCCATAGCATGTTGCACCCCGCGAAACGATGGGTCCATCGCAGAATAGCGATGAGCGCTTACTTCCCATTCCTTGCCAATCTCAGTGTGGCATCCACTGCTTGTGCAGGATTTCGAATTGCTCAAAAGTTCTGCATCAATTGCGCGTCCATCATCGGTTTTGGCAAGGCTTGGCACAAAAGGATTGTCCTTGCCGTAACTAAAATCATAATTTGACGGAAATTCATTCTGGTATTGATTCGGGGTATATGCATCAATAAAAAGAATCATGATACCAATAAGTATAACCATTATAAATACAATCCGGAATCCAAATGTCTTTTCCGCTTTTATGAGCTGATTTGTTTTCTTCTCTTTCATCTTAATCGCTCTAAAATCACGGATAATTAATAATCCGATATGAGGTACTACGGATAAAAGAAAGCCAAAAGTTGCTACAACATGAACCTGGTCCCAGAAATAATTTATACGGGTTTGAAATACCGCTTCATAACTTAGAAGGATTCCTGAAAAAGCTGCTCCAAGCGTAGCGGCCATTGAAAGATAGCCCAACAGCTTATGTTGAGTCAGTTTATTTTTTCGGTAGGAGTACCAATGCCGGGCCTGGTAAATAAGATAAGGTATTATAACCACCAGCCCAAGCGCAGTATGTATCACAACAAGAGTCTGGGTAGTAAGGCTGAATGAAATAAAATAAATTGTTAACCCGGAAATCAGCTCAAAAAGCAGAATGCTTATCACCCAAATAGTTAAGCGGCTGTGCCATTTTTCCTTTTTCGACTTCATAAAATAAGTATTTTTTTGGTGGCGTCTCTTAAATAAATTCCGGATTTTATAAACCCACAAGCAGATAGTTCCTCACCAGCAATTTTTCTTTTTTGATACAAATAATAAAAGACAATTTTATCTTTTATTATAACAAACTTACATTATCTTTACAACTTTCCAAATAAATATTTATTAACTGAGAAAATATTTTCATTGAACTCTCACCTTCGTAATACTGCCGCTTCAGGTTGAATATTTGTAATTTGTCCTATGTAAAATGCAGTTTAATAGCAATCAACAAATGTGAAGGCAAGCTGAAATAAATTTTCCCATAGTTTATTTTCTTTTGAATAAATTGTCTGTAAAAAAGTTTTACTTATGTTTTCCAAATCAACAGGATATGCGCTGCGAGCCACATTGTATATCGCTCAAAAAGGGACAGAAGACCATAAGATTGGAATAGATGATATCTCTAAAGCCATCGGTTCGCCCAGATCATTCACTGCAAAAATATTGCAGTTGCTTACAAAAAATAACAAGATTATTCATTCCACTACCGGCCCTCATGGCGGTTTTTATATGACTGAGAAAGCAAAAAATCTTCCGGTTCGCGCTATTTTGCAGGCAATGGGCGAAGATGGGTTACTAGACAGATGCATATTGGGATTGGCAGAATGTTCGGAAAAAAGACCATGTCCGATGCATTCAAAATACAAAATAATTAAAACCCAGTTAATAGGGTTATTCGAAACCGAAACCATAAACCAACTGGCTAGCGACATACAGTCCGGGAAGGTTTTTATGAAATTAAAATGAGAGTTCTTTTATAAATCTTTCAAAATCGTATTAAAAATAAGCAATCAAACAAGAAAGTTACTTTTCATTTTGCCTGCTTTAATAATAGCTACTTCCATAGTCATCGTGGGTCCACTCGGCATAGGAATTTCCTGTTTCAAATAATTTTAAAGAATGCAAATGAACATGCGAGGGCAATGAAGCAATCAATTCTTTACTGATAAAAAGAAGTAAATTTTCTGCCGTAGGCTCGGTTTCAAACTGAAACAAATTATGGAACGAAGAATAAGATTCTGCGGAATTTATCCATTCACTGGATAATACCAGCTTATGATCAAGCCGGGAAATTACCCTGGAATGTACAATCTCTTTTAATTCTTTGAAATCTATAATAAAGCCGGGCGGAACAAGTTCACCATCCCGCTTTGCAGACTTTACGCTCACATGCAGCACATAGGAATGCCCGTGAATATTAGCACAGGGGCCCTCATAGTTGTGTAAAGCATGCGCCATCTCAAAATTAAAAATCTTCGTTATACTTATCATTGAAATGTTAATAAAAATATGAAACAATTGGAATCATAAAAATAAATAAGGACAAAGTTGTCTTTATTTATTAATTTTACCCAAAATATTTTACCAGATATCTGAAAGCTATTATGAACGATAAAATCCTTGCCTTTTTAAAAAAGCAGACTGCAGCATCTATTTGTTGTGTAAATGAGCTAAATGAGCCTATTTCATTTAGTTGTTTTTTTGCTTTCAACAGCACCGATAATTTAATTTATTTTAAATCAACCGAATCCTCGTATCATTCAAAAATCTTAATGCAAAACCAAAAAGTGTCGGGGACTATTTTGCCTGATAAACTGCAAATACTTGCAGTGAAAGGAGTACAGTTCACCGGAATGGTCTTAAATGAAAATGATCCATTGTGCATGGATGCAGCCAAAAATTATCATTCCCGGTTTCCAATGGCCTTCGTTATTCCTGGCGCGGTCAGAACTATCCAATTAAATCAGGTAAAGATGACGGATAACGTCCCCGGCATTTTTAAAAAATACTCATGGCAAAGAGAAGAAGAAACCGCTACACAAATTGCCTGAATGAACTTTCAATCCAAAGCCCTTTTAATTTTTTTCAACAAAATCCACACGCTATTTTATTAGTATGAATTCATCCCAGCATAAATTTCACATCCCTGTTATGGGATTGGCTTTTACTATCGATTCGCCGTTGAAAGTGGCACAATATGGAATTTCATCGGTCATTTCAATCATGGAAGACAGGTTGATTGAAACAATGCGCAGGTATTATTATTCATTCGTCAATGAACCATTTTTTCCTATCACTACTAAAGAAGATAATTACCGGGAAAAAAGAATTACGGATTATTTAAACCTGGCCAACAGGATAGTGTCCGCGCAGGTAGAAAAAATAAAAAAATCTGTATTTGAAGCGGGTTCTGAAATTGCAAAATATTTTGAGATGCTACCCGAGGATAGTGCGATCAAACAATTGTACAACCAGATGACAAGGACTACAGATCATATTGAAAAAGAAGAACTGAAAAGCGCTCTTAGAAATGAAATTTCTGCCGGCAGTATTGATGTAAACATCATGACCAAACTCGACAAGAACAATTATACGAAAGCCGGTAATTTAATAGCGGATGGTTCGGATGCATTAGCGGCTTTAAAAGGGTACGCGAAAAGTGAACTTAAAAATTCTTCAGTTGTTTTTTCCGCGGGGATGAATCCGCGCTTATACAATTATCTTGAAAAATTCAGAGAGTTTGATGCAAAAGGCCCGGGGCAATTTGAAAAGAAAATAGCAATCAAAGTGAGCGACTATCGCTCTGCATTGATACAGGGAAAATACCTGGCGAAGAAAGGAATATGGGTAAGTGAATTCAGGGTTGAATCCGGCCTAAACTGCGGCGGACATGCGTTTGCTACTGATGGATATTTGATGGGTCCGATATTGGAAGAATTTAAAATGAAAAGACTTGAACTAAGTTCCATCCTATTTGAAATATACAATAAGGCATTAGAAGCAAAATCTTTTACAACGTTCAGCCAGCCACACCCGATAAAAATATCTGCACAGGGTGGATTGGGAACCTATGAAGAATGTGAGTTGCTGCATAATTATTATGGCATTGACAGTACCGGTTGGGGCACACCTTTTTTACTCGTTCCTGAAGCGACAACAGTGGATGATCCTACATTAGCATTATTGCAAAACGCAAAAAAACCTGATTTGTATTTAAGTAAAAATTCACCGTTAGGCGTTCCGTTCCATTATTTAAAAGGAACCAGTTCTGATATTGAAAAAAAGAAAAGAATTGAACGTAGAACTCCGGGGAGCCCCTGTACTGAAAAGCATTTGGTAAGCAATACCGAATTTACTGAAGAACCAATATGTACTGCCTCTTCAAAATATCAGAAGCTAAAAATAAACCAATTGCAATCATTAAATCTATCGCCTGAAAAATACGAACGTGAATTAAAAATAGTGTTAGACAAAGAATGTTTATGTGTGGGATTAAGTAACCCCGCAGCAATCAAGTATGAGCAGCCGTTTCTAAAAAATCTAAACGCTGTTACCATTTGCCCCGGGCCTAACATTGCTCATTTTTCCAAAATAGTTTCACTACAGGAAATGACAGACCACATTTATGGAAGAACCAATATTATAACTGATAAAAAAAGGCCGCATTTCTTCATCAATGAACTGTTTATTTATATCAACTATCTAAAAGAAAAACTTTTGGATGAAGCAGATATTATGGATAGTAAAAGAGAAAAATATTTTATAAGTTTTTACAACCAGTTGATGTCCGGCATAAAATATTACAGAGAAATCGTGCAACCCTGCAATGGATTTACTGAACAGGATATTGAAGATTTTTATAACCATTTAGACAAAGCTGAATTAGAATTGGAAGCATTGTGTATAGTTCAACCGGTAGCAACTGAATGCGTTTAAACCATTTTAAAAAGAGAAACCAACAATATGAAACCGCTTATTTATTCATGCTCCGGTTGTTCCAGCGCTGCGCAAATGGCTAATTATATAGCCATACAAATTGACAGGAAAGGCATAGCCGACATGTCGTGCATTGCAGGGGTTGGCGGCAACGTGAAAAAATTAGTAAATACCGCAAAGGCCGGAAGAGAAATTATTGTTATTGATGGCTGCCCCCTCGCCTGCTCAAAAGCCTGCCTGAGTCATCATTCTATTGAACCTGATCTGCATTTCGAACTCACTGGTTATGGCGTTAAAAAACAAAACCATGTAGATTTTGATAAAGGTCAGGCCGATCAGCTTTTAGAAATGATCATAGAAAAAATGGATGAAGATAATTTATCAGGGATATCAAATTTTGCTGTTGAAAAACATGAAAAATAAAATTGAACTTTTATCACCGGTAGGATCATTTGAAAATTTACACGCTGCAATTCAGGGCGGCGCGGATGCGATTTACTTTGGCGTAGAGCAGCTAAACATGAGGGCCAAATCCATCAGTTCATTTTCAATAAACGATTTAGCAAAAATAAAAACAATCTGTTCACAACTCCGGATAAAGTCTTACATCACTCTAAATACCGTGATGTATGAGCACGACATGCAATTGCTGAAAACGATTTTAAAAGAAGTAAAAAAACAAAATATAAACGCTGTTATCGCTGCTGATTTTGCGGTGATGGAATATTGCAAACAACTAAAAATTCCCGTCCATATTTCTACACAGGCAAACGTGAGCAACATCGAGTCAGTAAAATTTTTTTCTAATTTTTCAGATGCAGTAGTGCTTGCCCGTGAACTTACTTTAAAACAGGTAAAACAAATTGCCGATGAAATTTCGAGGAAAAATATTAAAGGAATTTCAGGCGAATTAATGAGGATTGAAGTATTTGTCCATGGCGCTTTGTGCATGGCTATTTCGGGCAAATGTTATCTAAGCCTTCATTCTCAGAATTCCTCTGCCAACCGTGGCGCCTGTGCACAAAATTGCCGCCATGCTTATAAAGTAAAGGATTTGGAAACGGGGGAAGAACTGATGATAGATAATGAATACATCATGTCGCCGAAAGACTTGTGCACCATTAATATTCTGGACCAGATAATTAACAGCGGGGCAACTATTTTAAAGATTGAAGGAAGAAGCAAAGGCCCGGAATATGTTTACACCGTTACAAAAGCCTATCGCCAGGCAATTGAAGAAATACAGGCTGGCACTTACACACAAGAGAAAGCAGAAGAATGGAAAACCGAACTGAACAAAGTATATAACCGCGGTTTTTGGGAAGGCTATTATTTAGGAAAAGAATATGGCGAATGGACTACCAATCCCGGCTCGGCAGCAACAGAAAAAAAAGTGTATGTAGGAAAAGGAAGCAAATATTTTTCCAAAATAAAAGTAGGCGAATTTATCCTGGAATCAGGAAGCATTGCGGTGGGCGATACTTTGATGGTAACCAGCCCGGACTTTGGAATCGTAAAAGAAAAAATGAACAGGCTGGTGGCCAATGGTATGGAAGTAAAAAAAGCTGTGAAGGGCGATCTTATTACTTTTCCTTCAGAGAAGAAAATAACTGCCCAGGATAAATTGTATAAAATCGTAGAAGAAAGAAATGGCCAATATCATTCACTATAGAAACAAATGTATTGGCTGTGGCATTTGCTATGAGATGATGCCTGAAATATGGCGCATGTCAAAAAAAGACGGAAAAGCTACGTTAATAAAATCTGTTATAAAGAAAGACGTTTCGATCGTATCCATTCCACACTCAATGATTGCCCACGCAAAAAAAGTAAGTCATGCCTGCCCGGTAAAAATTATCCGGGTAAATGAATTTTGAATCTTAATACCCGGCAAATAAAATCCTCTCAGCAGTTCATCAATACACGCCTACACTGAAAGTAAAATTGCCACATAATGGCAAACAGCTGCAGCCAGCACAAAGAAATGCCATACCGCATGATTGTATGGATATTTTTCCCAGAGATAAAAAATAACGCCCAGAAGATATAGCACACCTCCTATCACAATCATCATCATAACGTCGTGAGGGATATTGATAAAAAAAGTGCGTCCGCCAACTACAAGGATACATCCCATAGCTACATATACAATTGTAGAAATAATATTCCATTTACCCGTAAAAAAAATCTTGAAAACAATACCCAATGCAGTCAGGCTCCACAATACAATCAGCAAAGTAATGCCGAAAGTATTATTCATATAGATCAATAAAAATGGTGTGTAGGTTCCGGCTATCAGGAAATAAATACTGATATGGTCAAGGATCTCAAAAACCCGCTTTGCCTGTGCGTGTTGAAACCCATGGTATAATGTGGAAAAAGTAAAGAGTTGCAAAAAACAAAATCCATAAATAGCTGCGCCAATAACGCCAGGAGTATTATTACTTTTTATGGCGAATGCAATCAAAACAGGAATACTTACAATACCGAAAATAATTCCAAAGCCATGTATAATACTGTTTACAAGTTCCTGTTGAATTTTTATATCACGTTCGGAGGTTTGCATGAAATTTTTGTAAAGGTATCAAAACCGACGGCGTCATTTTAAACTTGCATGAGTATTTGGCAATCTTCTTCTAAATGAAAATGTGAATTAAAAGTTTGTTTGTTGCAATTTGATTAACCTATACCGCACCATTCTGCTTGAAAGTCAATAATGGTAGACTTCTCCGGATTAATTACTTCTGAAAAAATAGCTGACATTTTATTTGTCTTTTATTTCTTCATAGGATATTTCTTCTGTACTCTCCCTGGTAGTCTTTCGTGTTGGTGCCGCACAACTACCTGCTCCCCAGCATCCGGCATTGGTAATAGCTGTCACCAAAAAGAAACCGGCAATAACACCCACCATCATGTCCCGCATCTGAATCGCCTGTACTATGAAAATTATTCCGAAAACCAGCCGAAGCCATCGCATAAAATGCCAGCCGGCAAATAAGGTTTGTTTAATCGTTTCCATGAGTTGAGTGATTTAATTGAAATAAAAAAATGCCTAATTTGTCGTTTTACTATGCTGCTTGCAACGGTAGAACATTGACCGGAATGACCGTCCCGGCTGGTGTCTTCATCAACCACAATTGTATGCCGTTCATAATTTATTTTGCAAACTATTCCATCCGCCGCCGTTAAAGACAACCTTATATCCTTTTGATTCCAATATTCTTTTTGCGGTGCCGCTTCGCATTCCGGAAGCACAGCAACAAATAATGCATTTATCTTTATCCTTCAGTTTGGCTAAATTATTACTCAACTGTTCTATCGGAATGTTGATAGAATTTTTGATATGCCCTCCTGAAAATTCAGCTTTGCTTCTTACGTCTAAAATAATAGCGTCTTGTTTTATTAATTCGCGGTAATCTGTTTTAGTTCCTAATCCGAACATATTTTTTATTGACTCTAACATTTTCTATAATTTTTTATTTTCTTTTTTAAAAATATTTAAAAATAATCCTCCCATTAAAGCTCCATACAGCGTGCTATTTAATGGCCTGGATGTAATAGCACAGGTCCCGGAATTGCAACCAATAAAATAATAATAAATATAACCTCCGATTGCACCGAGAATAACTCCTATAATGGTGAGTTGGTATTTTTTAAGAAAAACTTTCATTGTTTGAATCATGCTTTATTATTTTAATTTGCCAATACTTCAGTTTCTAATTTATTACTGAATATTTGAACTCCATTGTAATTTATTTCCCAGGTTACAGGCAGCGCTTTCTTCAACATGCTGCTCACTCCGCAATATTTTTCCTGTGAATCGGTAACTGCATTTAATGCAGCTTCTTTGTTTTCTTCCAGCCCCTTAAAATCATAAATTACATGAATTGCAATATACTCAATAGGTGCCCGCTTACTGATTTCTCCAATTACTTTCATATCAAATTCATAAGGATTTTTTTCAGCCTTTCTTAAAATCGCCGCTATATCCATACCTGTGCATCCGGCTAAAGCCGTAAGTACAAAGGGTTTGGGTATTGGTCCATTGTCTTCGCCACCTACTTTTTCGGGGCCATCCATTACGATAGTATGTCCGTTTACCAATGCATTAAATTGCATTTTACCCATCCATTGAACGTCTATTTCGTGTGCCATTTTAGTTTAATTTTTCTTGTTGTTTAATGTATTTTTTTTCTTAGTTGAGATGCCGAGAAAGTGCCATATAGGGCAAAAGTTGATAAACACCGTTAGTAAAAGGATTGCTGCCACAACAAAAAGCGTTATAGCCAGTCTTCCTGGAATTATATTGGTAAGATATAGCACCAACACCAGCGCTGCTATCACAATTCTTACAGTTTTGTCAACAGATCCGATATTTGATTTCATTGTATTACGTTTTGAGAAGTAGAAGTTTATAAATTATCAATTACCCGGCTTAGTTTTTCTCTTACCTGCATGGCCACATCCCCAAGCATATCATTTTTAATAGCTATCATGGAGGCTACCGGGTCCACCGCGGAAACCTCTACTTTACCATTATCGCGCTCCTGCACGATCACATTACAGGGAAGCATTGTGCCAATAGTATCTTCTGCTAAAAGAGCCTCGTGTGCGAAGTGAGGATTACATGCACCAAGGATTTTGTATCTTCTGAAATCCACATCCAGCTTCTTTTTCAAAGTATCCCGCACATCAATTTGTGTAAGCACGCCGAATCCTTCTTTCTTTAATTCTCCGGTAACTTTTTCAATTGCAGTATCAAAATCATCGTTCATAGTTTTAGAAAAATGGTAGCTCATAGCGTTTTGTTTTTAATTTATTATTAATTGAGTACAAAGTTCAGATTATAAAAATGCCTGTTCGGTTACTTATGTTACACAAGAGTTTATTTTAAAAAGAAAACGGGCGATGAAACATCAACAGGTTTCTTGAGTCAAAATTTTACGGCTATATAATCACTTTCATTGCTTTTTCTCTCCCGGCATCAGTGTAATTTTATTTCTCCCGAGCTGTACCAACCCTTCATCTTCCATTTGCTTGAGAAGCCGGGAAACCACTACACGGGCGGTTCCTAACTCATTGGCTACCTGCTCATGCGTTACATTCAGCGTTTTACTTTTCGCATGTTCACACTTGGTTTTTATGAAATTCAACAGGCGCTCATCCATTTTTTTAAAGGCAACGGCATTCACTACTTCCAATAACTCTTCAAAGCGTTTATTATAGAGCATAAAAATATAATCCAGCCATTGTGGAAATTCTCTTAAAAAGAAAGAAACTTTTTCTGTTGGCAAAAAGAGTATTTCTGTATCCTCTTCAGCTATTATTTTTACTTTGCTCATCTCGTGGTGCATACCTCCAAGAAAAGACATGATGCAACTTTCACCGGCTTTCAAATAATACAATAAAATCTCTTTATCTTCTTCATCGGTTCTCATCACCTTTGCGATTCCTTTCGTAACTATTGGGATAGAGCGGATGTTGGCATTGTCGTTCAAAATAATTTCTCCGGCCTTATAGTTTTTTTGAATGCCGTGTTCATACAGCTTTTCGATGAGTTCAGGGGAAGACTGAAACTGCATGATGTTATTTAATGACTCCATAGTTCGGCCAAAGCTAATCCCCTTTTTACCATTAAAAACTTACTGTAATCACATAAAAAACTGATATGAATCATGTGAAACCGGTTGTTGAAAAGAGACTGATCCAGGAGGTGCAGAATGTATGATTGGGAAATAGAAATTTGGTTATTTGTCGGTTAGATGATTAAAAAATCTTCAGAATTTATATCCAATTCCTTCTTCTTTAGCAAAAGAAAAAATATTTTAATCTTTCCTCTGTGAAATATATTTAAATGCTATTAAAGCAAAACCGATGGTTAGAAGCGTTCTGAAAATCATAGCAGCAACCGTTTTCTGCTCATAAATTCCGCCGGAATAAATATGAATTCCTAAACCCATAAATGTGATAACAAGAACACCAACTGCAACATTCAAAACCATTGTCGTCCATTTTTGACGTGCGAAAAAACCATAAGCCGCAGCGAGATAAAGAAAAGCGCATACAAAATTTGCAATCACTACAAACAATACATAATTGCCTTCTTTCTCTCTTATATCAAATAAACCAAAAATCACTGATGTGCTCATGAATAGTGTAATGATCCCAAAAAGTGCAATGACAGCTCCTGATACATACAAAATTATTTTAGTTTTCATTTCGAATTATTTAATAAAATATTGGTAATGCTAATTAGTATTTTTATTTCTGTTGCTTTCTTTTTTTCCACTTATACAATTCAAACCAGATTACGGTCACAAAAGCAGTAACAACTGACCAACTGATTTGCATTGCATTTAAAGAAGTAATTCTGAAGAAAGCCGCGAATGAAGGAATGTATAAAATCATTGCAAGCAATATGAGTGTTGCAATAATTACGATTCCTAGAAGAATATTTTTATTTCTTAAAGTGGCGAAAACAGAAAAATAAAACGACCGGTTTACCAGTGTTAAGAACAGGTTGGCAAAAATTAAAGTCGTAAAAACCAGGGAACGTGTCATCTCTTCACTATACCCTTTTTGAACAGCAATCTGGTACATAAATAAAGTTCCGGCCGTAATAGCCAAACCCTGGAAAATACTGTGGCCAAGTTCTTTTAAATTAAAAAAAGTATTGGTGATGAGCCGGGGTTTTTGCAGCATGCTGTTCTTTTCCAATGGCTCATTTTCATAAACGATAGAACAGGTTGGCCCCATAATGAGTTCTAAAAATATAACATGCACCGGAGTAAATATTGCAGGATACATCCAGCCTAAAACCAACGGCAATGCCACCGTTAAAATAATAGGAATGTGGATGGAAATAATATATTGAATGGCCTTTTTTAGATTGGTATAAATTTTTCTTCCCATAGCTACTGCATCCACCATTTTTCCAAAATCATCATCTGTCAAAATCAATGAAGATGCTTCTTTAGCAATTTCAGAACCGCGTTTGCCCATCGCGATACCAATGTTTGCGGCTTTCAGCGCAGGCCCGTCATTTACGCCATCACCTGTCATTCCTACAATATGATTTTGACGTTTTAAACTTTCAACAATCTTTAATTTTACTTCCGGAAACATCCTGGTAAAAAGATTATTTTCAATCACCGCTTTGTCAAAACCGGTTTCGTCCAGTTGCAATAATTCCGTGCTTGTTATAGTTTTTTCGTAGCCTCTGAAATGCGCTTGTTTGGCAATGGCGGCGGTTGTAACGGGATTATCACCGGTAATGATTTTTAATTTTATTCCCGCATCATAAAGCTGTTTAAAAACATGAGCGATATTCTTTTTTGGTGGGTCATAAAATCCAATTAATCCTAAAAAATTTATTGAAAATTCCTGTTGAGTTTTAGGAAAATTATTTCCTTTAAAATCAATGATACCCACGCCCAATACGCGCAAACCGTCTTTGGCAAAGGATTCTAAACAGGAATTCACTTTATTTGTTTGTTCACTATTCAGGTAAGAATTTTTTATAATTGCTTCAGGCGCACCTTTCACCGCGATGATTCTTTCACCATTTTTATTTTCAAAAATATGCGTCATCATTGGTGGTTTTCCATCTAATGGATATTCATGAATCATTTTAAATGCCGGCCGCAGATCTGTTGAAATATTTTCTTCATAGGCTTTATGAATTGCAATTTCCATCGGGTTAAACGGAACGCTTTCACTTGCCCACATCGCTGTACTGACCAGGGTTTGCGTAGAAGCATTTTTCCAGTCTTCTTTGGTTACTTTTTTATCAGCGATAAAATCATACAACTGGTATAATTCCATTCTGTTTTCAGTAATGGTACCCGTTTTGTCGGTACACAAAACAGTTGCTGCGCCCAACGCTTCTACCGTTGAGGTTTCTTTTACGATGATGCCCATTCTCATTAATCGCCATGCACCCAACGCCATAAAAGTGGCTAACGCCACGGGAATTTCTTCCGGCAGCACCGACATCGCAATTGTTAAGCCTTTCAATAAACTATCTAAAATATCGTGAGATTTGAAATAATTGATACCCCAAATAATAAGAAAAATAATACCACCGGCCAGCGCCATCCAATTTACAAATATGCTGATTTGCTTTTGCAGCGGCGTTTTTTCTTTCTGAATACTTTGAATGGATTTTCCTAATTGGCCTAATTTGGTGTGTTCTCCAACAGCAGAAACTTCAAAGACACATTGCCCCGATTCAGCCTGGGTTCCGCTATACAGCTTATTGCTTTCTCTTGAATCAATATCTTTTGTTACACTAAAGGATTCGCCGGTAAGAATAGATTCATTTACTGAAAAATCATTCAGCTGTTTTACCGCACCATCGGCGGGAACCAGCTCACCTTCTGAGACAACTACATAATCACCTACTACGATTTCTT
>JAHEZA010000327.1 GCA_023251335.1 Chitinophagaceae bacterium
CTCGAAATGAAGTAATTTCAATTTATCTTCTCTTAATAAAAGCAAAAATGCTGCCAAAAATCAATATCTTAATAAAAGGTTAATAATCAACCATTAAAAAAGTAAAAAGAAATATCTACCCTCATAATTTTATGGATGACGGTGAAAAAGTATTGAAACGGCTATTTAAGCATCTTGGCGTTTCCTTTTAATCACAAACTTCAGGAAAAGATAAAATGCGGAAAAATGTTTGTCTACTGGTAGGCGCCAGACGAAATTGTCATGGTCACAAGGATGCAGGCGAAATATTGCAGGCACAAGGCATGTCTTGTACCTACAATCTATTATTTCAATTTCATTGAATCAATAATGTAATCTATTTTTTCTTCCAGCATTTTCTGTGTCTTATCAAATTCATCCACACTGTTCAAAGGAGCGTTCACACTGAAATAAAATTTAATTTTCGGTTCCGTGCCGCTTGGCCTTGCTGAGATTTTGGCGCCATCTTCCATTATGAATTGGAGTACATTACTTTTGGGCAAATCAATTTTTTGCGTTTCGCCCGTAGCCAGATTCTTCTTTTGCTGCAGTTGATAATCCAGTAATTCTTTTACGTTGCTTCCCGCAATTTCTGTTGGTGGATTATCACGGTACCCCTGCATCATGTCGGCAATTTCTTTGCTGCCGTTCATGCCTTTTTTGGTAAGGGAGATTAATCTTTCATAATAAAAACCGTGTTGCACATACAGATCCATTAGTTTTTCAAACAACGTACGGCCCTGGTTCTTTTCTACAGCAGCCATTTCACAAATAATGGCCACAGCGCTTACAGCGTCTTTATCACGAACCTGGTCACCAATCATCAATCCAAAACTTTCTTCACCACCAACTACATAATTTTCTTTTCCTTCCTTTTCCCTGATGAGTTCTGCAATCCATTTAAAACCAGTTAGTACATTATAGCAACTAATATTACTTTTTGCAGCAATGACATCTATCAAATCGGTGGTTACAATTGTTTTTACTACCATATCATTGGGCTTTGCCACTCCTTTATTTTTACGGGCTTCAATGATATAATTGAACGCCAGTAAGGCGGTTTGGTTTCCATTCAATAAAACCCAATTGCCATGATTATCTTTTACGCCAACCCCTACCCTGTCTGCATCCGGGTCGGTTCCCAATAAAATATCGGCATCTAACTCTTTGGCTTTCTGCAAACCTATGCTCATGGTTTCTTTTTCCTCGGGATTGGGATAAAGGACTGTTGGGAAATTGCCATCAGGAGTTTCCTGCTCTTTTACAATATGCACGTTACTAAATCCAAAAGCAGCCAGCGCCTTTGGCACCAACATGATTCCGGTTCCATGAATGGGCGTATAAACTATTTTAAGATCGTGTTGTTGGATGCATGCATCTGGATTCACACTTAAGCTTTTTACCATTTTCAGGTAAGCATCATCGGTATCTTTACCGATGATATTAATATTTTTCTCATTGCCGTTCCATTTTACATCTTCCAGGCTTTTTATTTTTTCTACCTCAGTAATTACATTTTTATCGTGCGGTGGCACCAATTGGCCGCCATCCTTCCAGTATGCTTTGTATCCATTGTATTCTTTGGGATTATGCGAAGCTGTAATTACCAATCCGCCCTGGCACCCTAAACTTCTGATTGCAAAACTCAGTTCAGGAGTAGGACGAATGGATTCAAACAAATAGACTGTGATTCCATTGGCCGCAAAAATATGGGCGGCTATCTCGGCAAACTGCCTGCTGTTATTACGAACATCATGAGCAATCGCCACCTTTACTTCAGGAAAACACTGATTCAGATAATTGGCATATCCCTGGGTGGCCATGCCTACCGTGTATTTATTCATGCGATTAGTACCCACCCCCATGATGCCACGAAGGCCACCGGTACCGAATTCCAGATCTTTATAAAAAGCATCTTCCAGTTGAGCAGGGTCATCTTTTTGTAGTTGGCGAATTTCACTTTTCGTCGCGTCGTCATAATCGCCGGACAGCCACTCGTCTATCTTTTTTTCGGTTTTTGTATCCATAAAATAATTTTTTTTACAATTTAAAGATATTGTTTTTGATTTATTTCAAGACATGAATATAGTTTACACGTATTTTTGTTTGATGCGTTTTATACTGATCCGGAAAATAATTATTTTTCTTTTACCGCTGGCTGTTTGTTTTCTATGTACTCAAAAAATTTATTCGCAGATTAGTTTCAAAAATAATATCAACCCTGCCAATAATGAAAACCGAATCCAATGGAACAACAACTTGAAGTTCGCAGCGCTCAATAAAAATTTGAGGGACACTTTCCGTACTTACCCGTACAGTAAAAGCAGGGTAAGGCTGGTAGCAGCGGCGAATGCAGTAGTCTACGGTGCAATTTTAGTAGGGTTGAATGAACTTTGGTATGCAAATTATCCACGTTCTTCTTTTCACTTTTTTAATGATAACAATGAATGGCTCCAGGTGGACAAAGTGGGGCACGGGTACAGCGCCTATACCGAAAGCAGGCTGGCAATGGAAACGTGGCGCTGGGCAGGTCTTTCAAGAAAACAATCAATTTGGATTGGCGGGTTAACGGGTGTAGCCTACCAATCCATCATTGAAGTGCTTGATGGATTTTCTGCTGAATATGGTTTTAGTCCCGGCGATTTCGCTGCCAATGTTATAGGTTCCGCCACATTTATTTCGCAGGAACTGGCATGGAATCAACAAAAAATAAAGTTGAAGTTTTCCTTTCACAAAGTCAACTACGGCGAGCCTGACCTGGAAGCCCGTGCCGACGAAATTTATGGCAGTTCCGGTATTGAACGAATGCTAAAAGATTACAACGGCCAAACCTATTGGGCAAGTGCCAATATCCGTTCTTTTTTCCCTGCACTCAACATGCCCAAATGGCTGAATATCTCCTTCGGTTATGGAGCGGATGGCATGTTTGGAGCAACAGATAATATATCCCACGACGAAAATGGAAATGTAGTTTTTGACCGGAGGGATATTAAGCGCTACCGTCAATGGTACCTCGCGCCCGATATAGATTTGAGCAGAATAAAAACCAATAAAAAGGGGCTGAATGTTTTATTCTTTTTGCTGGATTGTCTTAAATTCCCTGCGCCTGCTTTAGAGTTTTCTAACGGAAGTTTTAAGGGACACTGGATTGCGTTTTGAGAAGGAACTACAGCAAACGAACAAAAAATCAATATTTGTATTGGTGACAATATATGCGATACGCTCTGATATCATACTGATATTTACCTCAGGCCAAATATTTTTTAAACCATGTCAACTGCCTTTTTGCATAATGTCTTGTATTTTTTTTAATTTCCTCAACCGCTTCGTCAAGAGAAACTTTTCCGTCAAAATAATCGAACAGTTCTTTGTATCCTACTGTTTGCAGGGCATTCAAATGCCGCAATGGAAATAAATCGTTGGCTTCGTCCAGCAAACCATCTCGCATCATTTGATCTACACGATGATTGATATTATGGTAAAGTTGCTCACGCGGAAGTTCCAGCAAAATATTTTTTATTTCAAAATTTCTCTTTCCTTGTTTGCCCGAATGAAAATCAAGAATGGATCTTCCGGTTGAAAGCTTTACTTCCAATGCGCGCAACATTCTTTGCGGATTCTGCATTTCACCCTTCGAAAAAAAATCCGGATCATGTTTTTTTATTTCATTCTGCAGCCACGTAAAGCCTTGAATCTTGTATTCGTTGTTAATTTCTTTTCGCAATATTTCATCCACCTCTGGAATATCATCCAGGCCTTCAGAAAATGCTTTTATGTATAACCCTGTGCCGCCAACCATAACAGCAGTATCATTATTTTCAAAAATTTTTCGAACCGCTTTTAACGCGTATTCTTCAAATACTTTCACATTCACTTCATCGTGAACAGAATGAGAGTTAATAAAATAATGCGGTACTTTTTTGAGTTGCTCTCCGGAAGGTTTGGCTACGCCTATATTTAATTCCTGAAAACATTGGCGGCTATCGGCGGAAATAATTTGTGTTTCATATGTAAGAGCAAGGTCTATTCCGTAAGAAGTTTTACCAACAGCCGTTGGGCCGGAAACAATAATGCAGGTTTTTTTGTTCATGTCTATTG
>JAHEZA010000020.1 GCA_023251335.1 Chitinophagaceae bacterium
GAAAACTCAAAAATCTTATCCAACTTTCGCCTTCTCAATCGCCATTATTTCATCCATTGCCAATGCAGAATGAGAATATGCTGCGCCGGCTTTCATTTCGGCGGCAACCCATACGGCTTCTATGATTTCTTCTGTGGTGGCACCTTTTCTCATTGCCTGCTCGGTGTGGCTGTGGATACAATAAGGGCATTGGGTGACATGTGCTACTGCCACGGCGATTAATTGTTTTGTCTTTTCATCCAGCGCTCCGGCTTTAAAAACCGTTCTGCTGAAATTGCGCCAGGCATCGATTATTTCAGGAGCCGCCTTGGCTCTTGCCTCTGCATTTTCCCGGGTTGGTATTGAATACAAATGTTCACTTTTCATGATAATTTTTTTTATTGTTAAGAATAATCTTTTTGCTAACGATTACACAGATTTCCACGGATTCTTTTTCGGAAGTCGTACAGTAAACAAAGGAATATGCGGAATTCCCATTCGCAAAACTTCGGTGTGTTGCAGGGAGGTATTTTTTAGAAGGTCCTTCCGGGGCGAATCGAAGAGAGAATTGCAGTAAACTAACAAATAATCGTAATTCCTTTTTTCTTGCAACAATTATCGAATCATCAATTTCCAGTTAACAATTCAACTATCTAACCATACAGCCATTTTTAATAAGTCTTACGGAGACTGTCAAACTTATTATTTATGCAAAAACTGCCTCAACACATATTGCAGTATTCCTCCATTCCTGTAATATTCAATCTCAATTTGAGAATCCATTCTCGCAACGGCATTGAATTTTATTTCGGTACCATCTTCTTTTTTTGCTGTTACCTGCATTTCCTGCAAGGGTTTTATTTTTCCTGTCAAACCGGTTATCGTAAATGTTTCTTTACCGGTAAGCCCAAGGCTTTGAGCGGTTTCATCTTTTTTATATTGCAAAGGCAACACACCCATTCCCACTAAATTACTTCTGTGTATGCGTTCATAACTTTCAGCTATTACTGCTTGTATGCCCAATAAAAATGCTCCTTTTGCAGCCCAATCCCTTGATGAGCCACTGCCATATTCTTTTCCTGCCAATACTATTAATGGTGTTTTTGTTTCTTTATATTTTATGGATGCATCATACACACTCATTTCTTTATTTTCCGGCAGGTAAGTAGTGTATCCGCCTTCTTTTATAGCCAATTGGTTTTTAATACGCACATTAGCAAAAGTACCGCGCACCATCACTTCATCATTTCCACGGCGCGAACCATAAGAATTAAAATTCTCTTTATTTACTCCTCTGCTGATAAGATATTGGCCTGCGGCAGATTTTTCATTAAACTGTCCGGCGGGTGAAATATGGTCTGTTGTAATGCTGTCGCCTAATACCAATAATGCTCTTGCATTCACAATGTCTTTAGTGTCTTCTGGATGATCGGGGAGATTATAAAAGAAAGGAACTTCTTTTACATAAGTGGAATCTTTATCCCACGCATACAATTTATCTTCGGGCACTTTCAGATTTCTCCAGATTTCATTGCCTTCAAAAATCTCACCGTAGTTTTTAGAAAAATCTTTCGGAGAAAGCACTTTGGCCATCACGTCATTTATTTCGTCATCTGTAGGCCATATATCTTTTAGATAAACAGGTTGAAGATTGGAATCATAACTGATCGGTTCGGTAGTTAAATCTATATCAATGCGGCCTGCAATGGCATACGCTACTACCAACATTGGCGACATTAAAAAATTCATTTTTACCTGCGGATGAATCCTTGCTTCAAAATTTCTGTTTCCTGAAAGCACAGAGGCAACTACCAGTTCATGCTCTTCCACTGCCTTTGCCATATAAGGTGGCAACGGTCCTGAATTACCTATGCAGGAAGTGCAACCATAGCCAACGAGATGAAAATCCAATGATTCCAGGTCAGTGAGCAGATCTGCTTTTTTAAGATAATCAGTTACTACTTTGGACCCTGGCGCAAGAGAAGTTTTTACCCAGGGTTTTTTATCAAGGCCATGTTCGCGGGCTTTTCGCGCCACCAAACCTGCGCCTATCATCACAAAAGGATTAGAAGTATTGGTGCAGGAAGTAATCGCTGCTATAGCTACAGAACCGTCTGAAATTTCAAATTTTTCATATCCTAATGTTACCCAAACTTTTTTGGTACCGTTTTCAACTTCTTCAATAACGGTGGTGGGTGTGGCAGACTGTACTGCCGTATCAACCGGCTGGCCGCCGCCCTCTGCAAACCAACGCGACATTTGCTTGTCAGAAACGACATACGTGCGGCCATAATTTTTATTCATCAATTCAATAAACCTACTTTTAAAATTCTTAAGCAAAATTTTATCTTGCGGCCTTTTAGGTCCTGCCACTGCCGGTTCTATAGAAGAGAGATCGAGTGTAATGGTATCTGTATAAGTAATCTGTTCTTTACCAGTTCTCCAAAGCATATTTGTTTTACAATAATCTTCCACCAATTTCACCTGCTCTTCTGAACGGTTGCTTTTGCGCATATATTCAAGCGTCTTATCATCTATTGGGAAATAAGTAATGGTACATCCAAACTCGGGTGACATATTTCCAATGGTGGCCCTGTCAGGCACAGAAAGATTATTAAGCCCATCACCAAATACTTCCACAAATTTTCCGACTACCCCATATTTTCTCAATGCTTCTGCAATGTTTAAAACAAGGTCGGTAGCGGTGGACCCTAAAGGAAGTTTACCTTTTAATTCCAAACCAATTACCTCCGGCATTATAAAATACAAGGGCTGGCCAAGTATTGCTGCTTCTGCTTCTATCCCTCCGACGCCCCATGCAACAACGCCTATACCATTTACCATCGGCGTATGGCTATCTGTACCAACAAGCGTATCCGGAAAGACCTCTCCGTTTCTTTCTATTACTCCTTTTGATAAATATTCCAAATTTACCTGGTGGCAGATTCCCATACCCGGAGGTACCACGCTAAAATTATTGAAAGAGTTTTGCGCCCATTTCAAAAAAGAATACCGCTCACGGTTACGCTTGTATTCTTCATCCATGTTTTTTTGATAAGAGTATTCAGTTCCAAAATAATCCACTTGTACTGAGTGGTCTATCACCAGATCAACAGGAATTAAAGGATTGATTTCTTCGGGATTTTTTCCTTTGCGTGCTGCCTCCGCACGAAGCGATGCAATATCCACTACGGCGGGTACTCCGGTAAAATCCTGCATTAAAACACGCGCGGGCTTAAAAGGAATGTCTTTATCTGATCCCTGTGGTTGCCAGTTCAGCAACGTCTCTACATTTTCTTTCGTTACTGAAAAATCATCAAAACTGCGTAAAGCATTTTCTAACAGTATGCGAATAGAAAACGGCAATTTACTAATGTGGTGGCCCTGTTTTTCCAACTCAGGAAGACTGTAATAAGTATAGTTTCCGTTCTTGGTGGTTAGGATTTTTTTTATCTGATAAATGTCTTGTGCCATAATAAAAATTTTAAGTAGCCCATAATATAATCATTTTTTGTCTAACCAAATCTTCCTCCAACAGTAAACCAATCTTTTTTGAAGTTTTTTATTTTCAAAATTCTTCAATAACAATTTTATCTTCTTTCACTCCAAGTTTCAAAAGATCTTTTTTAATGTCTTCTATCATCGCATCTGGTCCGCAGATATAAAAGTACTGATCTAAATTTTTTATTTTTTCTTTAAGATAATCTTCATCTAATTTTCTATGTTCATATTTTGGATTATCCTCTTCGGTAAGTGTATTAATAAAATTATCACCCAGCATTTTGGTAAATTCATCTTTAAGAATAATATCCTGTGATGTTCTGTTGGAGAAGATCAGTTTATTATTTCCGATTTTATTGTCTTTATATAGTTGACGAAAAATGGCAATGAATGGCGTAACGCCAGCTCCGCCAGCTATAAATGTACCTTCACCTTTATAGTGAATGGCGCCCCAAATGTCGTGAAGTATTAGTTCGTCTCCCTCTTTCAATTTTCCTAACTGATTGGTAACGCCATCATGGTCGCTGTAAATTTTAATAGTAAATTCCAGTTGCGGCCAATCATTTAAGGCTGTAAAGGTAAATGGTCTTCTTTCTTCTTTCCATTTGGGCGAATTTATTACAATATCGGTAGCCTGGCCTGGCTTAAAAACATATTGCGGAGGTTTACTGAGCCTGAATCGTTTTACATTATGCGTTACAAATTCTGTTGCCAAAATTTTAACAACGTGTTCTTCGTCGGGATAATCCATAATAATTGATTTTACTTTTTTAGGTCATTTCTTCATCAGGATTAGAGTTTTGTGTAAATAAAAAAGTTACAAAATATTTTTAATCCGATTCAATGTCCCATATACTAACTTTCATTTTCTTTAGATGGGATAATAAACAAAGGAATTTTACTATGACGCATTACTTTTTCTGCTACACTTCCCATCAATATTTTGTCCAGCCCGCGTCTGCCATGAGTTCCCATCACAATAACATCCGCTTTTGAATCATCTGCCGCCTCCAGGATAGCATCTCCGCTATCCCCTTCCTTTATCAACGTTTGGATAGAATTATCTCCCAACTGGCTCTTTATTTTCTCCAGGTAATCTTTTGCTGCATTTTGCAATTCTAAAACTGTATTGGTTTGTATTGCGCCCAGATTACTAAAGCTGTCGAAACCCAACACCGGAGAATAATCCAGTGAAGAATAATAAGTGTAATCGGCCACTACGTGCAATAAGATGACTTCAGCATTCATAGATTTTGCAAGCTCGAAGCCGGAATCCGCTATAATTTTTGCAGTAGGGTTATAGTCAATTGCGATCAGTATTTTTTTCATGTTTTATTTGTTTGCTTTAAAAATAAAAATCATTTCGTATTGTGGCCTGTTTACTTTGAATGCTATTTCAACAAATTTTTTGCTTTTGCCACCACATTTTCCACACTAAAACCATATTCTTTCATGACTTCTTCACCGGGAGCAGATTCTCCAAATTTATTGATGCCGATTACATCGCCATCATCGGTTACATACTTGCACCAGCCAATTGGTGAACCCGCTTCTACTGCCAAACGCCTACGAACTTTTTTTGGAAACACTGTTTCTTTATAGTCCTTGTTTTGTGAGTCAAATAATTCCCAGCTAGGGAAGCTTACAACACGCGCTTTAATGGATTCGCCTTTCAATTTTTCCTGTGCTTCCAATAAAAGTTGTACTTCGCTTCCGCTGCCCATTAAAATTATCTGGGGTTCTCCTTCACAATCGGATAAGATGTAAGCTCCTTTTTCGACATTCGTTGCCTTTGCATATTTATCCTGGTCAATCGTGGGTACATTTTGCCTCGTAAGAATGATGGCTACCGGGCCTCCCGAATGTTCCAGGGCAACACGCCATGCCTGTGCGGTTTCATTGGCATCTGCGGGGCGAATAACCGTTACATCCGGAACAGAACGCAAGCCAATCAACTGTTCTACGGGCTGATGCGTGGTTCCATCTTCTCCTAAACCAATACTATCGTGAGTATAAATAAATATAGGGCGAATTTTCATAATAGCGGCAAGCCTTACCGGCGGCCGCATGTAATCTGAAAATATTAGAAATGTAGCGCCGTAAGAAATAATGCCTTTCGTAAGCGCCATCCCGTTCAAAACCGCACCCATTGCATGCTCCCGAATACCGAAGTGAAAATTTCGGCCGCCGTGATTGAGATCCGAGAATGACTGAAAATCATCCAGGTTGGTGTCAGTAGAAGGTGAAAGGTCAGCCGAACCACCAATCAGCAATGGCAATTTGGACGCAATCGCATTCAATGTTTTTCCTGATGCTTTTCTTGTGGCCAATCCTTTTGCATCCGCCTTAAATACCGGCAAATCATCCTTCCATCCTTCAGGTAACTTTCCACTACTCAACAATTCATATTCAGCTGCTTCTGTAGCATATTTCTCTTTATATTTTGCAAAAACATTTTTCCAGTCTTCCTCTTTTTTGATACCGGCTTTGCCCTTCGTACGATAATAGTCCAATACCTCATCAGAAACGACAAAACTTTTATCAGGATCAAAACCAAAATTTTCTTTTACCAAACGAACTTCATCTTTGCCAAGTGGTGAGCCATGTGCGCCCGCTGTATCGACTTTATTTGGACTCCCAAAACCAATATGCGTGCGTACTTTTATCAACGAAGGACGTTTGGTTTCGTTTTTGGCGTTTTGTATTGCAGTAAAAATGGCGTCTGTATCATTACCATCCGCTACTGATTGAACGTGCCATCCATAAGCCTGGAAACGTTCTGTTACATCTTCATCAAATGTGATAGAGGTATCGCCTTCGATGGTAATTTTATTATCATCATATAAGTAAATAAGATTGCCCAACTTAAGATGGCCGGCCATTGATGCAGCTTCCGCACTCACACCTTCCATAAGATCTCCATCACTGCAAATAGTATAAATTTTATAATCAAATATATCAAACCCAGGCTTGTTGTATCTTGAGGCAAGAAATTGCTGCGCGATACCCATTCCCACTCCGTTGGCAAAACCCTGGCCGAGCGGGCCAGTAGTAACTTCGATGCCTGCCAACAAGCCATACTCAGGATGGCCTGCTGTTTTGCTATGCAATTGCCTGAAATTTTTTAAATCATCCATACTTACATCATAACCGGTGAGGTACAAAAAACTGTATTGCAACATACACGCATGTCCGGCAGATAATACAAAACGATCACGATTGGGCCATTCCGGATCCTGGGGATTATAATTCATCACTTTTGTCCAGAGTACATCTCCAATCGGAGCAAGCGCCATCGGTGTTCCCGGATGGCCTGAATTGGCGTTTTGCACTGCATCAGCAGATAGTACACGAACCGTATTAATTCCTAATTCTTCAATTGACTTCATTTGTTTTTTTGTTTAAGATTTGATTAATTTTATAACCTCAAAGTGTATGCCGCGTAAAAAACGGAGTATCAACAAAAGTAACGATAAAGAAAGTTTTAAAGAAAAATTTCAAACGTGTACCGCCTGGTGAGTTTTCTATTTTAGAAAAAAATAGTTTTCAGTATTTTTTATCGGAGCAATTTTTGTAGTTATACTATAAAAAATACCATATGCCACATAAATTTAAAACGGGTGATCATGTAAAATGGAATTCCGAAGCAGGGGTTGTTTTTGGAAAAATCATAAAGGTGCGCACGAAAGATTTTGATTATAAAGGATACACGCATCATGCCAGCAAAGACGAGCCGCAATACGAAATAAAGAGCGACAAAACGGATCACATAGCCGCTCACAAAGGCAGCGCGCTTACAGTGGTTAAAGAATAAAGGCTACGCAATCTTATTAATCACCAATATACAAAGCATGGAAACTAAATACAACGAATCAACCGAATCAAGGCCCGAGGGTGGCCGTTTTATGGATGCTCCATTGGTAAATATGGATCTCCATGACTTCATTAAACAAATAAAAAGCGAACCTACGTGGGAAAAAAATGACAGGAATGCTATAACTATTTATAAAACTGCGGGAATGCGAATCGTCCTCATTGCGCTGCATGAAGATGCAGTGATAGCCAAACATACTGCCAACGGCGTTCTTAGTGTCCAGGTATTGGAGGGAGAAATTGTTTTTAGTGCTGCAAACCAATCTGTGGTTTTGAAAAAAGGCCAAATGATTGCCGTTCATAAAGACGAACCACACAGCGTAGCTGCTATTAAAGAGTCTGTGTTCTTGCTAACACTTGCTGCTTAAAAGGATTAAGGAGAATAGAACAATAGAGCAACAAATAACCGGATTTTCTATTTGGTATCTGCATCATGATTACTTCCTGACTAACAGAAAATTACAATTTTCTAAAAGATTTTATTTAAGATTGTGATACACTTTTTGCACATCATCATCCTGTTCCAGGTGATCCACTAACTTCAACACATCATTGGCTTCCTCTTCAGAAAGTTCTACAGTGGTTGTCGGTATCCGGGTAAGTTCTGCCGTAATCACTTCAATCTTTTTTTCATCAAGCGCCTTGTTCATATTACCAAATTCATTAAATGGTGTGCGTATGACAATATTTCCCTCGCTGTCTTCGCCTATTTCCTCAAGTCCATAATCTATCAATTCCAGCTCCAGATCTTCCACGTCGATATTTTCATTCTTAATTTTAAATTCTCCAAGGTGCTTGAACATAAAAGATACACTGCCGCTGGTGCCAAGCGAGCCCCCGTTTTTATTAAAATGCATCCGAACATTTGCAACAGTCCTGGTCGGATTATCTGTTGCAGTTTCTACCAGGATGGCAATACCATATGGCGCATAGCCTTCGTACACTTCCTCGTGGTAATCGGTCTTGTCTTTGCCCATCGCTCTTTTTATGGCAGCTTCCACGCGGTCTTTGGGCATGTTTACGGCTTTCGCATTGATAATGCAACGGCGTAGCGCTGAATTATTATCAGGTTCCGGGCCGCCCTGTTTTACCGCAATGTCTATCTCTTTACCGATTCGGGTAAATTGTTTGGCCATTTTATCCCATCGCGCAAACATGGTTGATTTTCTTACTTCAAATATTCTTCCCATAATTACTTATTTAAGCTTTCAGCTTTCCAATTCCGGCAAATCTAAAAATCTAAAACCTAAACTCAAAAATTAAAAAGATAATGAATGGCTTTATCTGCTAAGCAGCAAAAGAATTATACCAGGCTACTGGACTAACATACAATACAAAAATAAGATGGGCGTGCCACTAAAGCTACAGTTATTCTTGATAAATACATTAATGACTACAACCAGGAATGGCAATATTTTTTTGGCAGCAGCAAATTTGATAAGCGATTTTCTTTTACACCTACGGCTTATGAAAAGGGGATTACAGAAAGTTTGTAAAGTTGAAACAGTAAACCAACAATTATTCAATTTTCTTGTTTCGCTTTTTTGCAGTATCCAGCAACAACACAGGAAGCAAAATCAAATTAGTAAGTGTAGCGGTGAACAATGTAATTGATGTGAGCCATCCCAAAGATTGTGTACCACCAAAGCCGCTAAAACAAAAGATGATAAATCCGGATATTAATACCAAAGAAGTATAGATAATGCTAAGCCCCGTATGTTTGATGGTTTCAGAAACGGTTGCTTTAATATCAAAATTACTGGAAGGAAGTTCTTGTTTGTAATTTACCAAAAAACGAATTGTAACATCTATCGCGATGCCTAATGCCAGGCTGAAAATAAGTACTGTAGACGGTTTTAGTCTTACGCCGATCCAGCCCATAATACCTGCCGTAACAATCAGCGGAATGATATTAGGAATTAATGAACAAATAAGAATGCGCAGGGATTTGAATAAATACAACATACAAAGCGCGATAAAAAGAAACGCCCACAGTAAACTTTCTTTTAATCCATGTATGATAAAAGAGCTCCCTTCAAGGAAAGTGATGGAAGCCCCGGTAAATGTGACTTTGTATTTTGAAGAATCAAAAAGATAATGGCTTCTATTTTTTAAACTGTCAAGAATGATGGGAAGTTTTATAGTGCCTACATCAGCCATACTGATACTCATCCGTGTGCTTTCACGCGCAGTATCCATAAAGCTGCTAAGCATTTTCGCGAGCTTATTTTGCCCCGTGTCATCCTTCGGATGAAGATAATCGCCGATGAAGGCCATATCAAATGAATTAGGTAGCGCATAATTAGAAGAGTCGCCCTCATAGAAACCTTCCTTAACAAACTTAATTCCTTCGGCTATCGAAAGAGGACGGCTCATATTTCCCTGCGTGTTGATATACATGGAAAGAGAATCCATTTTTGTCAACACCGGTAATATTCGTGCTCCTGCAAGGCCATTTCTTTTTTTGGTGTCAATCACTATTTCAAGCGGCATTACACCTCCAAAATTATTTTCAAAAAATTTCAGGTCGGTATATATTTTATCAGTTTTCGGCAAATCATCTACAATGAAAGCTTCAGTTTTTAACTGATACATTCCCAATAAAGAAAAGAGGATTACAACTAACGTTATGACGTAAACGATTTTTCTATGATTAAAAACCCAGTGTTCAATTTTCAATAATAATGTTGTTATGAATTTTACATCTATGTATTTTAAATGCTTTTTACCAGGAACTTTCATGTAGCTCAATGCTCCTGGTAAGAGGATAAAAGATATCACAAAGACCAACATGATGCTTACGCCGGCCACTTCGCCAAACTCTTTTAAAATCGGACTTTTAGTCAATGCAAAGACAGCCAGGCCTATTGCTGCAGTGATGTTACAAAAGAGCGTAACAATACCCATCTTACTTACCATGTCTACCAGAGACTGATTTTTATCGCCCGATTTTCTGTAACAGGAATGATATTTATTTAAGAAGTAAATGCAATTGGGAATACCGATAACCACTACCAACGGAGGAATTAATGCGGATAATAAGGTGATCTTATAACCAAAAATCTGCATGATGCCTACACTCCAAATAACGCCGGTAATTACCACCAACAACGATAAAGCCATGGTTTGAACAGAACGAAACATTAATAATAATATCAATGCAGATAGCAGCAACGAGCCAATTACAAACCATTTCATTTCATGCGCAATCCTGTCTGCCATTTCGGTACGAATTAAAGGCAGTCCACTGATGTGGGTTTGAACATTGGTGGTGGCGGAGTATTTTTTTGCTTCGTCAATAATCTCGTTAATAACTTTTGTTCGTCCTTTCGATTTTAAGATTTCTTTACTAATTTTTACTACAACCAGATAAGCTTTTGTGTTGGGATTATATAACAGCGAACGATAAAATGGCAGCGTATAAAGTACTTTTAAACTGCTATCAATTTGAGTTTGGGATTGCACACGATTTGGAAAAATTGGAATTGCTTCTAATTTTTGATCCGTAGTATCTTTAAAAAGATTAACCGCGTTAGCAACGCTCAATACGTCTTCTACATAAGGAATTCTTTTTAGTTCGGCATTTAATTTTTGAAAGGCTTTAAAATTTTTTAGTTGAAAAAAGTCTTTCGTCTTTACGCCAATCACAAGCACATTCCCGTCATCGCCAAATTTTTTCCTGAAAGAGAGATAGTCTTCATACTTAGGATTATCGAGTGGTATAGCATTTGTAAACTCGTAGCTGAGCTGAATCCTGCTGGCAAAAAAGCCCATAATAAGAGTGGCTATGCATAAGGATACAAGAAGTAATAACCGGTTTTTTAATACCAGTTTTGCCAGGCGTTGCCACATAATTGATTAATATTTTGAAGCCGAAGGAAGTGAATTATTTTTATTCCGGGCATTCATTATGATTTAGATAAATTAAGAACGCAAGAAATGTAAATAAAAATATTGAAAAAATATTGGTTTACTACAAACAAAATTCAATAGTCCAATTGCATACCCAGTGTGTCTTTTAATTGTTTTACCAAAGGGTATTCTTCTATAATTCTCAGGTATTGTTGCTTTGTATTGAGGTGCTCTTCTTTAGGTTCGTTTTCATTATCATCAATCTCTAATATCAATTTGTAAATAAGAGAACGATTGTTAAAGTGCGATTGAAGATGTGTAATTAACTCTCCTCTTTCCGCTTCAATAAATCGTTGTTGTAGATTGTTGCTGCATATTATCTCAACGCAGTTTTCATCGATAATGCGGAGCCTTGCTGTTTTAAAATTGGAAACAATTGGTTTCTTGCTACTGTTCATCAATTTTTCAATATAAGAACCCCATGCGATATAAAGTTCTTCTTCATTCAATTCTTTGAGGCAATTATTGTTATTTTCCCTTGCTACTTTTTCCCTGATTTTTTCTAAGGAACCTAACCTCGTGAATTTTGTTCCGGGTTGCGTTTGTGATACGCCAGTGTGATCTGTGGCCGCTTTGGGTATTCCAGATTTTGCTAATTTTTCATTCTCAATTTCCAGTTTTGCACTGTCATTTCTTAAAGAACTGTTCGCTGATGCAGAAGACAGTTTCTTTTTTGGAGAACCAGTTGCCGGAGAAATATTTTCCGAAGGTAACTTATTGGCTACCGGAGAGAGAGATTTAAACGATACCGGTTTTACGCTGTCAACTTGTTTTTTTTTTGACAACTGTCCGTTGTCAATTTCCAATTCAAGAGCCTGCCCCAGGTAGCAAAGCTTTATAAAAGTAAGTTCTACATGAAGGCGTTTATTTTTTGCAAGCCGGTAATTAATCTCAGACTCATTTAAAATATTGAGCGCGCTTAACAGCCATGAATCGTTTACTTTCGAAGCGGTTTCTAAATATCGGGATTTGAAGCCTTCCGACACTTCGAGCAAGATGGCCACTTTGGGGTCCTTGCTCACCAAAATATTTCGCAAGAATTCTGAAAACCCATTCAATACCTCATCGCCCTCAAAACCTTTATGGTTTATTTCATCATATAATAAAATCGCATCGCCTGCCTGCTGATTTTGCATGGCCTCCATGATCTTGAAATAATAATCTTCGTCCAGGATGTTGAGGTGTTCCAGTGTATTTGCATAAGTAAGTTCGCCATTGGTAAAGCTTACTATTTTATCAAGGATGCTTAATGAATCCCTGAGGCAGCCCTCACTTTTTTGGGCGATAATATGCAGTGCTGTTTTATCGGCTTTTATTTTTTCTTTCTTGCATATTTCCTGTAAGTGTTCTACCGTGTCTTTGTTGGTGATTCGTTTAAAATCAAAAATCTGGCACCGTGATAAAATTGTAGGAAGAATTTTATGTTTCTCGGTAGTGGCAAGGATAAATATAGCAAATGGTGGTGGCTCCTCCAGCGTTTTAAGAAACGCATTAAAGGCGGAAGTACTCAGCATGTGCACCTCATCCACAATATAAACTTTGTATTTTCCGGCCTGGGGGGCAAAACGTACCTGGTCCACCAACGTGCGGATATCATCTACTGAATTGTTGCTTGCTGCATCGAGTTCGTGAATATTTAACGAAGTTCCATTATCAAAGGAAACACATGAGTTGCAAACATTGCAGGCTTCACTATCGGGCGTACGGTTCTCGCAATTGATGGTTTTTGCCAGTAT
>JAHEZA010000328.1 GCA_023251335.1 Chitinophagaceae bacterium
CCGGGATTTATAATAACCTTCACCCCGGAAGTAAATGGCCTTCTATGGCGATGGCAATCGTCATTAGCCTTACACTTATTTCCGTCGGGTATCTCAATAATACTTCCAAAAAAGAAACAATAAGAGTGGCAGTTTTGCCAACTATACATATAGAGAGTGCAAGCAACGATAACAGTAAATCAACAAATAACAATAATTTCATTTTAGAAAATAATTCCAAGGCAGAAACCGATCAGCAGTCTATCAATAATAATGATGCTGCGCATGACGTCGGGAATGAAAGATTGTCTGTCAGAAAGGACGGAAACAAAATATTAAATATTAACACTGCATCAGAAGAAAAATTGAGCCGGTATTCTGTTCCTCCAAACAAAACGACTTCATCAAATGTAAATGATTTGTCTAGCGAAGGAGAAAGCGTTGCTCCCGATCAAACATCCACAAATAGCGGGACCGGAGTTGATCGTGACATTCAGAATTTGGCTGTAGAAAGAAATGAAGTTTTTTCAAACGATAACAATTTATTTGCAAAGCAGCAAAATGTCATTTCGATAAACAAGCATCTTGTAATTCCCGGGTATGTGGACTACAATCTCACTCCGGTTTCTATTGTAAATACAATTTATTTTTTTTCACCGTCAATGATGAATTCATCTTCACCGATAGACGCTCGTGTTCAAGAACCGAAAAAAACTTATCCTAAAAAGGTTCATATAAAAAGGAATAAAAATATAGAATGGACTTATTACATCACCCCTACAATAAGCAATGCTGTGTTTGACGGAAGCGCTTTGAGTTCTTCCACTATCAATTATTCACCATTGACGGTATTTCAGCGTTCTAATTCTAATGGGATGATCTATAATGCAAAATTTGGTTTTGAAACCGGGGCAAAAATGACTTATGCACTTCCCAAAAACTGGAAGTTTGTTACCGGCTTTAATTTGAATTATTCTGATTATAATGTGGTGTCCAATCCTATACATCCTACATTCGCTACGCTTATGTTAAAGGATAAGGCATCCGGTGTTTTATATCCAAAAAATTATATCACTTTTTATGGTGATGGCCAAAGTAACTATCAGACAGGGCTTAACAACTATAGTCTACAATTTTCAATACCCCTTGGACTTGAGTACCAGGTTTGGGGAAATGAGAAAGTGCAGATCAATATTGCTTCAGCGATTGAACCATCTGTAATTTTAAAAAGTCACTCCTATATTATTTCCAATGATGCAAGATATTATGTAGAGGACCCTGACCTGATGCGGAAATTGAATCTCGGAGCAAACCTTGGCACGTTCATATCGTTTGGTTCAAATAAAATAAAATGGCATATCGGTCCTGATGTGCATTATCAGTTACTATCTACCTACAAAGATGTTTATCCTGGAAAGGAACATTTGATAAATTATGGCATAAGAATTGGAATATCTAAAAAATACTAAAACCACTTTTTTAAAGTAATTTTTTTCTCAAGTCGTTGCCTCGTACCCTGCAGCGGCTTTTTTTATTTGTAATTTTGCTTATGCAAAAATTATTTTCGCCCCTCACCTTTTGTTTGTTGTTTATTTTTTCTGGATGCAGTAACAGCCCTGAATCAGCGCTTCACTCAAATGATAGTGCTGAAAATATTTCTATATTTCCTGTAACCAGTTATTTAAGAGGCCAGTTATTAGAAATAGATAGTATGGAAACAACTCCCTTAAAAATAACTGTTGAAAATGGCAAGACGGATTCTGTTTGGCTAAAACGGAAAGATGTGAGGTCTGCTGCTGCACCTTTTCTTATACCTGTAATTGATTCGTCAACCATGTCTTCTTTTTTTTCTGTAAAATCGTTTCTTGACCAAACAATTAATGCATATACTTTTACGCAAGACCCTAAGATTAAATTACCTGATTCAATTGAATTAAGACATTGGGATGTTTATATGAGCCCGGAGACAAATAAGATTACCCGTATTTATTTGGTAAAACAGAAAGCAGAAAAGAATGCGGAGATTACTACCCAACTCACCTGGCTTTCTGATCAATCGTTTAGCATCCGCACGATAACACAGACACCCGGCAAGCAACCGGTGATAAAAGAAGAAAAAATGATTTGGAATTTTGATGAATAAAGTGAAATTCCTTTGCTGCTAATGAAATGAAAGAATTGTTGTCATGACCACTGAGATTTTTCAAAAAATAATAAATACCATTCCCACACAGCCGGGGATCTATAAATACTTTGACGACCGAAACGAACTGATCTATATAGGTAAGGCAAAGAATATCCGGAAAAGAGTAAGCTCATATTTTACAAAGACCTTTACAGGATATAAAACCCACGAACTGGTAAAAAAAATCCACAAAATTGAATTTACCATTGTGGATACGGAACAGGATGCTTTTCTTCTTGAGAATTCGTTGATAAAACAATACCAGCCAAAATTTAATATCAACCTGAAAGATGACAAGACGTATCCGTACATTGTCATCAAGAATGAACCCTTTCCAAGAATATTTTTAACGCGAAATAAAATCAACGACGGATCAGAATATCTCGGACCGTTCACATCTGTAGGCAGGGTGAGAGAACTACTCAGTTTCATAAAAGAATTTATACCGCTGCGCACCTGCAAACTAAACCTGACAGAACAAAATATTCTTAAGAAAAAATTCAAGGTGTGTCTTGAGTATCATCTGGGAAATTGCAAAGGGCCGTGTGAAGGTTTACAATCCAAAGAGAATTATGAAGAAGGGCTTCAGCAAATACGGCAAATAATAAAAGGGAATTTGGGTCCCGTAATACAACGCTATAAAGAAGAAATGAATTATTACTCGGTGCAAATGCAATTTGAAAAAGCTGCGATGATGAAGAAGAAATTAGAAGGCCTTGAAGATTATCAATCACGGTCCGTTGTGGTCAGTAAATCTTTTGCTAATCTTGATGTATTTTCTATTCTCAGGGAAAATGATGCAGCCTATGTAAATTATTTGATGGTTCAAAATGGCGCTATTATTCAAACGCATACTATCACCCTGGAACCAAAACTGGATGAGACTGATGCAGAAATATTAGCGCTTGCCATCACCGAATTAAGAAAAAAATTCAATAGCGAAGCAAATGAGATCATTCTTCCTTTTTCTATTGAATACGCCGGAGAAGATTTAATATTCACCATTCCACGCGGGGGCGATAAAAAGAAATTGTTGGACCTTTCCGAGAAAAATGTGAATTATTTCAAGGAAGAAATGAAAAGGAAAAAAGTGCTTCACCTCGAAGGGAAAACGGAAACGGAAAAGAAAGTAGTATTAGTGCAACTACAGGACGATCTTCACTTGCCTGCATTGCCACGTCATATTGAATGTTTTGACAATTCTAATTTCCAGGGAAGTTTTCCCGTGGCTGCCATGGTTTATTTTAAAAATGGGCTGCCTGATAAAAATGAATACCGCAGGTTCAATATTAAAACGGTCACTGGTATTAATGATTTTGCCAGCATGAAGGAAGTTGTTTCGCGAAGGTATCAAAGGCTTTTAAAAGAAGAGGCGCCATTGCCCGAATTAATCATTATTGATGGCGGCAAAGGCCAGCTAAATGCGGCGGTAGAAGGATTGGAAGAAACAGGAATGATCGGAAAAACAACGGTAGTAGGGCTTGCCAAGAATGAAGAAGAAATATTCTTTCCAGGCGACCGGGAATCTATCAAACTTCCCTGGAACAGCGAAAGCCTCAAACTGATAAGAAGAATAAGAGACGAGGTGCATCGGTTTGGTATTACTTTTCATCGAAACCAACGTAGCCGTGGCACCTTTGTGAACGAATTGGAAAACATAAAAGGAATTGGAAAAAACACGGCCGATTCACTATTGAAAAAATATAAATCCGTAAAAAAAATAAAAGATCTCTCAAAAGAGACGCTGGAAGAAAGCATTGGCAAATCAAGAGCTACTATTGTGTTTGATTATTTTCATACGGAAAATCCTGACAAGGAAACGGATTAGAAAAGACGGTCATTACATGACAAAAATTCTCTTTTTTTATTAGAAATAGGGTTCTAACTTTAGGAGATGAGAGTGTTGTCAATATTTATGGCTTTTATTTTATTCGCATTTCCATCTTATT
>JAHEZA010000329.1 GCA_023251335.1 Chitinophagaceae bacterium
ATATCAGCCGTGCAGAAATAAACATCGCCAGGTTGGTATTGAAAAGTATTTACAAAAGTATAAGTAGTCCAAACCATATAGCCTGCAGTAGTGTGTACTACCCCCTTTGGCTTGCCAGTGGAGCCCGAAGTGTATAAAATAAAAAGCGGGTCTTCTGCATCCATTTCGGTCGCGGGAAAGGTTACTACATTGTTTTTTTCTATTTGCGATAGGGCATGATCCATTTCATCTTCCCACCATACATCTCTGCCTTTTATCATCGAAACAGGCCGCCTGGTTCGCGTATAAACAATTACTTTTTTGATCGTTTTATTTCCGATCAACGCATCATCTATAACACTTTTTAACGGAATGTCTTTTGCGCCCCGGTAAGCACCGTCGCAGGTTATAATAAATTCTGCTTTCGAATCTTCCACGCGATCTGCTATACTTTGTGCAGAAAATCCTCCAAAGATTACATTATGGATCGCACCAATTCTCGCACACCCTAAGACTGCGTAAGCCAACTCCGGAACCATGCCCATATAGATACAAACACGGTCGCCTTTCTTAACTCCATTGTTGATAAGCATCTGGGCTACCTGGCAAACTCTTTTATGCAATCTTGTATAGGTAACGATTCTTGTTCTTTCTTCCGGATTATTAGGCTCCCAGATAATAGCAGGTTTTTCACCTAAATCTTTTAAATGACGGTCAATGCAATTTTCGGTGATGTTAAGTTTGGCGCCTTTGAACCATTCTATCTTTGGCTCTTTAAAATTCCATTCCGACACTTTATCCCATTTCTTTCTCCATAAAAAACTATCCGCAACCTCAGCCCAAAATTCATCCGGATTCTCAACACTTTTTTTGTATTCTTCTTTGTATTCTTCAAACGTTTTTATCTGATAAGGATATTCCATGTTGATATGTTTAATAGTTTGTTGGTTAACTTAGTCGTTCTTAAAAAGTTGTTTATATGAACAAAAAATTAGAATTCATTTTATTTGTTCGTTCACTACTCGCCCTTTAAAATTCCCGTGTTGCTAATTTAGCGATTTATCCTTTATTAAAATGGATCATTTACTTCTCTTTCATTAATACCATTTTTACAAAAAGAGTCAATCTTATAAATAAGATTACAGGTTATTTGTTTGTTTACTACTCTATTATTGCGCTTGAATATTTGCGCATTGAATATTCTTTCCTCCTTATTACTTCCCTGATAGCCATCGGGATCATTCCTTATTCATCATTTCACTTTCCAACTCTTCTCTCTTCAAAACTTCCGGAATAGTCGGAACCATTGCTTTATAAACTGCATCTTCAATCGCCCCTCTAATATTATACTTGTACAAATTCGTGCTTCTTGTCGGGTTTACACGATTGCTCAATAACACATAAACCAAATCATATTTTGGATCTACCCAAATAGCAGTCCCTGTATATCCGGTGTGCCCGAATGTAAGCGGCGAAGCGTATCTCGACGGATAGGGATGCTCTTCTGTAGTGGTGTAATTATCTTTTTGTGGTTTATCAAATGCGATACCACGCCTGCTGATACTTGAATTGTAAGCAGTAAATAAATTTAGCGTTGAGGGCTTGATATATTGCTTCCCTTTAAAAGAACCGCCGTCCAAAAACATTTGCAAAATAGCCCCGATATTTTCCGCGTTGCTGAACAAGCCCGCGTGCCCTGCATCTCCTCCAAACATGGCACTTCCCTCATCATGAACGTCTGCGTGCAAGTGTTGAAACCTGAAATAATTATCTATCTCTGTAGGCGCTACCAAATTAGTATCAAACCGGTTTCTCGGATTAAATCCTATTGAATGCAGGCCCATCGGTTTGTAAAAATATTTATCAACATACTTGTCAATCCTCAATCCTGAAATTGCCTGAACAATATCTGCCAGCAAAATAAAATCGTTGTCGCTATATACATATTTATTTGGCGGAAGTAGCTTGCTATCAGCAATGCTTTGGTTCATTGTTTTTGCATAGTCGGTTCGTAAATACAAATTTTGCGCAATCCTTACACCAAATTTCGCTGATGAATCAGGTTGAAAATATTCAGGAAGTGGTTTTCCGGTTACAGGATCAACAACCTTCTTATAAAAAACAACATCGGCGACAAGCCCGGCCTGGTGAAGCAATATATTTTCGATATTCAGATTGGCCTTATCACTTTTTCTTACCCAACGCAAATAAGTTCCGAGCGTTTTATCAAGCCGCAATTTTCCTTCATCATACAGTTTCATTACACCAAGCGTAGTAGCACAAATCTTAGTTACCGAAGCCATGTCGTAAATTGAATTAAGATTGACAGGTTCGGGTGTATCATAATTATAAGTACCGTACGCTTTTTCAAAAATAATCTTTCCATGGCGGGCGATCAGCACAACGCAGCCCGGATAGGCCATATCGGCAATTCCGAGGTTGGCTATGGAATCAATATCCCGCGTCATTTGCAAACCATTAATTCCTTCTTCATCAGGCGTAGAAACCGGCATAATCCTGTTGCCTGTAATTCCGCTTCCGAATTTATATTCATCACAAACCGTAACAGGCAACGTCCCTTTGGCAAATATCTTTCCTTCGAGAATATCGGCGGCTGCGTGTTGGGTGATCGAATCATCTTCATAGCAGGCCACTAAATTTTTTACGTCGCAAAAATTTTTCAATGCGTAAGGATTGCCAAAATCGAATAAAACAGTTTTATGTTCTGCGTTATCAGTTTGTTGAATTTGTTTTATAAGATCTAATGCGTAGTCACTAATCCCAAAATTGTTTCGTGGATAGCGATTGTAATTGTGAACTCCTATCACTACAGCATTGTAGCGACTCTTTATTAATTCCACCGTGGAAGCAATTCTTGAAGCGTCTTCTTTATAGTCAAAATAAAACGCATCTGCTTTTAGATCTCTTTGCAATCTTGAAGCGAAAGTATTGGCGCTGTCAATGCCGATTCCTATGTAAACAATTTTTTTATTTCCAGCAGTGAGTGGAAAAAATTCTTTGTCCTTATTATTTAAAATCGTGATCGCATTTTCAGCCACCAGTTTTTTCATCTCAGAAATTCCTTCATTCAAATCGTAAGCCAGGTGATCTGTGTTTATTGGCTTCGGATTGGCCATGCCATACATATATTTATAAGCAAGTACTTTTTTACATTTTTGATAGATATCATTCCAGGTTAATTGATTACTATCAATCGCCTGCCTGATTTTAGCAATTGTTGAATCCACATTTTCGGGAAGATCAAGAATATCATTTCCTGCAATTAGTGACTGAACTGAAATCTGGCCACCAGGAAAATATTTGGCAACCCCTTTCATTCCGAGCGCATCTGTAAAGGACAAACCATCATATTGAAGTTTTTCGCGAAGCAGGCCGGTTACGGCCTTTTTTGATAAAGAAGTTGCCGTATTTGAAGTCGAATCAATCGCCGGCACATAAAGATGCGCGGTCATCACGCTGGGAATGCCCGCCGCAAAAATTCTTTTGAAAGGATATAATTCCAGCGAATCCAACTGAGACATCGTTTTATCAATCACAGGAAGATCGAAATGGGAATCAACCGAAACATCGCCGTGACCGGGAAAATGTTTGGCGCACGAAAGAACACCTTCATCCTGCATTCCTTTCATGTATGCCACACCGTATCTCGCTACTTTGTATTTATTTTCTCCGAAAGAACGGTCATTAATAACCGGGTTATTGGGATTGTTATTGATGTCAACCACCGGCGCAAAATTTACGTGGATGCCCATTCTTTTGCATTGGCGCCCTACCAATTTCCCATATTGATAAATTAATGCAGAATCATTAATAGCCCCAAGCATCATTTGATGATTAAGTGGGGCTACACTATCTAAACGCATGCCCAATCCCCATTCGCCATCTATACAAACCATTAAAGGCGTTTGAGCAACGCTTTGAAAATAATTAATAAAATCAGCTTGTTTCACGGGTGTTCCCTGGAATAGCACAATGCCCCCGATGTTGTATTTTTTAATCGCTTCTGTAATTGCTGAATCATAATAAACCGGCCCCTGCGGATTGTAACTGCTTTCGCGCAGGATGATTAATTGCGCAATCCGCTGATCATCATTCAAAGAATTAAACACACTA
>JAHEZA010000330.1 GCA_023251335.1 Chitinophagaceae bacterium
TCGGAACTGTATTGCACGCCGCCGGCGCTGATCGAAAGTTGTTCGATCCCCAAATGAGAGAAATCCATTCCTGATGGCGCTTTGGGGACTGCGTTATCATCGTATTCCAGGTTTAGATTTTTGACTGTAATATCCTCGAACATTAATTTTATCGGGGACGATGCGGAAGTGTCCGACGAAGCGTTTTTAGCAGGAACAGGCGCTTTGCCGGAAGCGTTCGTTTCTACAACAATATCAGCATTATTTAACGATACATCTTTCAAACTGAAGCGCATATTTTCTAAGTCAATTTTTTTAGGATGAATAGCCGCATCGCCAATCTTAAACGATGTCTTCATGTCTGATGGTTCACTGTTGTAGGCGACATCAATATCGCTCAGGCTGATTTCTTTGTTCACGAAACGAAGAACATTTTCGGGTTGCGCATCCGCTTTTTCAATAGTTTCCTCCACTGGTTCTTTTAATGGTTTTAACTGATAAAAATGCCCCTTTAATCCATTAAGCGTGATGTCAGGAAAATCAAAGTTTAAATGGGCCGGATCAAATGTAGAAATCTTTGTATCAAAATGCCCGATGGTCAGGTCCATGTCATTGCCAGTAAACAAATCTTTATAGAGGATTCTTGTTTTGTTCACCAATATTCTATCAATGTTCATTTTTACCGACGAGGTATCTTTCGTCTCGGTGGTATCTGCTGTTCCACTACTGAATGCATTCACAATAAACTGAAAATTAAAAACGGAATCGGGAGGCAATCTTTTTACTTTGGCCACCACATTATTAAGTGCTATTTCATTGATAGAAATATTTTTTCTGATAAGGCCGAACATATCAATATCCACTTTAATTTCTCCCCCATACAGTAACGTATCTTTCGACTGATCTTCAAAAAAAACATGTTGCAATGACAGTGAGGTGGGGAATTTAATATCCAGTTTTCCTATTTCTACTTTTGTTTTTAATTTATTCTCTAAGTAGCTGACGACTTTTTTGCGTGCAAAATTTTGAACAAAAGAAGTTTGGATTAAAATTAATACAAGAATGACAAGAAAAATTAAAGAGGCAACTACCCACGCCAATACCTTTCCTATCCGTCGTAGTAATGGTTTTTTTTTCCTTATCTCTTCCTTTTTTAATTCCATACTTCTTGTAAATTGGTATCTCTCAAAATACACACCAATTTTTACAAGATGATGTAGAATGGCTAAATTTTGGAATTATATTTTTGGGAGATTGCGACGTCAACCCTTTTGAAATAAAAATAAAAAAAATCTGTAATTTAAAAATTCATTTATTTGTTGCTTCACTGTCTTCAGATGTTTTCAAGGCTTTTTAATTTTTTATTCCAAGCCCCTCCAGCGCTTCTCTTTTTCTGCGGCGCGAAACTTCAACCTGGGTTCCATCATTCATAATAATGTTGCTGTTTTGAGCATGATAGCTCTTTACATATTTGGCGTTTATTAAATGAGATTTATGAACCCTGACGAACTGATGCGGTAGTAACATCTCTTCATACTCTTTAATTGTTTTTGAAGTAATTATCGGAGAGTGATTGGAGATAAAAAATTTAGTGTAGTTACTCATCCCTTCGCAACGGATAATGTCATGCGGAGGAAAAAATTCAATACCATTAGAAGTAGGCAAAGCCAGTTTGTGATACATTTTGTTTTGTTGTTCCAGGTTAGACAACAGGTTTTTTACTGCGGCATCTTTGATTTCGGTTGCCATCGTTTTTTCAAGAAAACGGTCAAACGTTTCACGAAGGTCTGTTGCATCTATTGGCTTTAGTAAATAATCGAGCGCACTGAACTTGATAGCCTGAACGGCGTATTTGTCATAAGCCGTGGTAAATACAATGCTGAAAGGAATTTCAGGAAGCGCTTTTAATAATTCAAATCCGTTGAGATAAGGCATTTCTATATCAAGAAATATAATATCGGGTTTAAATTGAGGAATCAATTGTACTGCTTTTTGGGGATCTGTTTCGCACTTCAATTCAGTGATTTCAGGTATATGACGCCTGATCATTAAATCCAAAAGATTTACAGCTACTACTTCATCGTCAATTATGAGACCCTTTATCATGAAGTAAATATACAAATAACTGACAAAAAACCGTGAGTGGTCAATCGTGAATCGGCAATGGTGCATGAATCGTGAAAGGTTAACCGTGAATCGGTCCATCGTGAAAGGTCATTGTTGAAGGGTAGCTTTCTTTCTTGCTACCTGCTTCTGCTTCTTCAATCATTTACAGGAAGCTGTATTACCACTTTGGTTCCGCACACGGCTCCGTTCATGTCATTAATATCATATACCTCTATCGAAACTTCGCTTTCAAATTGTTGTTTCAACACATCTATTTTGTCCCTTACCAATTCCATCCCTTTCGATTCGTGGTTTGGCCCAAGAGATCGGGTATTTTTTATTTCTTCCGCTTTTCTTCGGCCGATGCCGTTGTCGGTTACCACACACACGATAGAGTTATCATTTTTTAAATGGAAAATAATATCAATTTTTCTTTCGCCGGTTTTATGCATTAACCCGTGCCAGATGGCATTTTCAACAAAAGGCTGTATCATCAGGTTGGGGATTTTTATTTCTTCCGTATCTAACTCGTCTTCTATTAAAATTTTATATTCAAAGGAATTTCCAAATCTTGTTTTTTCTACTGACAGATAAAGTTCCAGCATATTAATTTCCTCCTCCAGAGAAATAAAATTGTATTCGGAATAATGAAGTACCAGCCTGATTAATTTTGAAAATTTAGAAAGGTATTTGTTCGCATTATCTATTTCGCCATTTAAAATATATTGCTGGATGGAATTTAAACTATTAAAAATAAAATGAGGATTCATCTGGCTGCGGAGTGCGGTTAATTTTTCTTCCGCAAGCCTGTTTTTTACATTCAATATCTCCTCTTCGTGCAGACGTATTTCTTCATCGGCTTTCATCTTTACAATTCTTTCTGCGCAGTGCGATGCAATGGCTGTGAGTATTTGAAGATGCGTTTCCGAATAATAATTCTTTTGTTTATTCTCGGAGTCTATCACACCGAGCACCTCATTGTTGTAAATAATAGGAACTGTTATCTCTGAAAAACGCTGGTCATCATCTTTTATATAGCGTTCGTCTTTAGAAACATCAGGCACTATTTCTGCAATTCCGGTTAATGCCACCGTGCCCGTTATTCCAATGCCAACTGGCACTTCTATAGGACCAAGTATAGCATTCTCATAATCTCCGATCTCTTTGTTATAAACGCTTTTAGGCCCTAACGCCGCCTTTTGTACCAGCATATTTCTTTTTGAATCCACCAAATAAATGACACAATCTTCGAAATTTAATTTTGAAATACAATGCCTCACGATATTCCATAAAAGGTCATCTACAGATCCGCTGGTGCTCATTAAGGTGGCAAAATAATTAGTTACCTGTTCTATTTCCAGCCGGTATTGAAGATGTTCTGAAATCGATTGATGAAGCTTAATTCGTTCCTCATTTTTTTTCTGAATATTTTCTCTCCATTTTTTTGTGAGTATAAAAATGAGAAATATGCTCAACAATAAACAGGGGATAAAAAACCACCATTGTTGCCAGAAAGGCTTATTAATAATAAAACGATAAGCGATTTGGTGCGTTGTGTGTTCATCCTCCAGTGATGCCCTTACCTGAAATGAATAATTGCCCGGACTGAGATTTTGATAAAAGGCGATTGTCTTATTTGTCCACGGCATCCACGCCGTATCTGTAAGGCCGATAAGCCGGTACGAATACTTGATCATTTGCGGCTCTGATAAACAGATCGCTTTAAAATGGAATCCAATTTCGTTTAAGTTGTACGGTAATTCCGGGATTGCACCCGTTTGATTTTTTTGATAAGAAGCAATGTTTTTGGAAGTATCCGTTAACGAAATATCTAAAAAATTAAGAACCAGTTTTTTATTCACATACGCTTTGCCAGCATACACAGAAGCCAATCCTGACGAGGTAGCTATCCATACGGTATCCTTGTTGTCACAAAGAATCCTTAGCGACTGGTAATTGTCAGAAAGAAACCCATCCGCAGAAGTGTAATTGGTAATAAAATGATTTTCATTATTTCTTTTTA
>JAHEZA010000331.1 GCA_023251335.1 Chitinophagaceae bacterium
CATGAGTAACTGCATCAGTCAGCCACGAAGCAGTGAAAACTTTTAGCAAGCCTTCAGAATTATCCAGGAGTGATATTTTCCATTGTGTAACTGAATCGCCCGGCTCCGGTGGGGTTATTATGGTGATCTTATTATTGGTACCGACCAGGATATTTCCATTATATTCCAACAGGGATAATACAGTATTGTTTGATAGTCCCTGCTTTGTAGAAATACTGGTGAGCGTACCATTCTTTGTATCGGCCACATAAATTCCTTTATCAGTACCAATCCATATACGGCCATATTTATCTTCCAGCATCAAGCGGTTACAGGTATCTTTTAAGCCCGGTTGGTTGTTTAAATATTTTACGGTTCCTTCCTCCATATTTACTATATCTATTCCACTGTATTGGGTAGCCATCCAGATCAATCCACTATTATCCTGCTTTACATCCATTATTGTATTATCACTAAGCCCGCCATCTTTTTCCGTGTGAAGTGAGATTTTTTTTGCAGAGTCAATCAGGTCGATACCTCTTCGTGGCCCTGTTAACCACATATTACCCGATCTGTCATTGAATGAAGTATAAAGAGAATCACTAACAAGGCCTTCATTTTTGCCGACTTTCAGCATGGTATTATGAATAGGGTCAATAATATTATACCCCTGAAATGTGGCCACAATCATATTCCCGTTTCTTTTCCAGAAGGCTTGCACGAAATTATCACTTAAACCGCCCGCTTTATCCAGCAGGTGCATCTCAGTTCTTTGGGGGTTTACGATAAAAAGGCCTTTAAGCGTGGCCACCCAAAGATTATTGGCTCCGTCTTCCATTAAACTTATTATCTGCGCAGTACCTAAAGGATGCACCGTCTCTCCATTTTGATCTATCATATTTAATCCTGAGGTAGTTCCTATCCATTTGCGATGGTAATTATCTGTAGCGATAGCAAGAGACTGGTTCCCGGCTAAACCACTAGTTTGGTCGATATGCCTGATCGTTCCATTTTCAAAATCTGCAACGTCAATACCATTACTGGTACACCTCCACAACCTGCCGTTTGAGTCAAAAGAGAGATTAAACGGAAACCCTTTTCCAAAGCCCTGTGAATGATTATAGTATTTAATGGTGCCTTTTTTTATATCAATTGCATTCACCCCACCAGGAGCATCCAGCCAGATCACTCCATTTTTATCTTCGGTAATGGCCACTACTGAATCACTGCTCAGACCATTGGCTTTTCCGAAGTATTTTATTTTACCGGTTGAAGGAACAATAATATCAACGCCCTTATTGGAGCTGACCCACATATTTTTATCGTTATCCTGGTACATTTGAAAAGCCAGCGAATTAGAAAGGCCTGACTCCATGTCAAAATTTTTATAAGTTTCTGCAACGGGATCAATAATGCTCATCGCTTTGTCTTTTGAATTATAAAGCCAGATATTTCCTTCATCATCTTTTGAAACTCTGGTTATATCATTGTTAACAGCTCCTATTTTCGATGAATAACCAATCGTTCTTTTATGCGGATCAATAACTCCGATCGTTCCCTCCCCCGCTTGTATAAACCATATCTTTCCGGCATTGTCTTCAATGATACCACCGATGGGATTGAAAGACGAAGAACCCTGGATAAATGTCTGAATAACTTCTCCATCATAGCGCAATAAGCCTTCTCTTCCTCCGACCCATAAGAGTCCGTTTCTGTCTTTATACAATGCCCCCACAAAATTTACCTGCATTCCCTGGGCTTTGCCAAAATCATAAATAGCCAGTGGCTTTCCTTTCTGCATTATTGGCGTTCCGGCTTTAGCTGTAGGGATGGCACCTAAGGTTGAAGTTTTAAAATCCAACGGATGTGAAGGCAATTTATCAAGGCTAAAATTTTTTTCAGGAAGTTTATTAAAATCAAAATGAACTTCTTCCGGCGGTTGCAAAAAAGGCTTAAAGCCTGTTGAGTCATAAGGGAAAACTGGTAAAGCGTTAATATCGAATTTTTTTATCAGCGGTTTGATGGCGCCCTTCCTGGTAGTATCCCACTTTAATTTTTTCGCGTCGGTAAACACCAGTGGTACGGTTATCGGTTGTGTATATCCGAATTCATTTTCCGGGAAGGGAATATTATTGGAATTGTTGCAGGAAAAAAAAATAGTTACAACCAAAAGAAGCCCTGATATCCGAAATAAGCGATAGTTAGTTTTGATCATTTTAGGAAAACTTTTATTAAAGTATAGTTAAAGATAATGAAATAATACAGTCCAAATATTCATGCCTTGCATATAAAACTAAATTAAAGACACAATGAAATAAAGGTCTAAGGACGAATGGGTTTTAAAATTGTCCGAATAAGAGATTTATTTATCCGGGCAAGAGATCTGCCACCTTTCCACTGCCCGCGTATTTTGTTGAATGCTGCAATTCAATCAAGGGGAAATGTGATAATAAATTCCGTCCCATTTCCTTTCATTCTTTCCTTCGCTGTCCCTTCGGTATAAAGGCTATTTACTCTTATCTCCCCACCATGCGCTTTTACAATATCGTAGCTCAAGCTAAGTCCCAGGCCAGTTCCTTCTCCTGTTGGCTTAGTTGTAAAGAATGGTTGAAATATTTTATCAATTACGTTTTGGGGAATGCCATTGCCATTATCCCGCACTTTGATTTCTACATGCTGGCCTATTTTTTTTGTACTAACTGAAACACTTGGTTCATAGCGGGTGCCAGGATTGTCTGCCCCGATTTCCCGGGGAGCCTGCCGAAGCCTTTCAGTCACAGCATAAAACGCATTGTTGAATAAATTTAGAAGCACCCTTCCCATATCCGGAGCTACAATATCAATTTTGCCAATAGTTGTATCGAAGTCAGTTTGTATATTGGCATTAAAAGATTTGTCTTTTGCTCTTAAGCCATGATAACTCAACCGCAAATATTCATCTGCCAATGCATTGATATCTGTCGGTTCTTTTTGGCCGGTGCTTGTTCTTGAATGCTCCAACATCCCTTTTACAATGGCGTCTGCGCGTTTACCATGATGATTTATTTTCTCTAAATTTTGCTTAATATCATTCAATATCTCAACTTCTAATTCTTCATTTCTTTCTGCCTTCGGTTTTTGGCTTTCAGCTTTTAGTTCTTCAATTAATTCTGTATTCACTTCTGCAAAATTATTTACAAAGTTTAACGGATTCTGTATTTCATGGGCAATACCGGCAGTCAGTTCGCCAAGCGAAGCCATTTTCTCTGATTGAATAAGCAGCGCTTGTGTCTCGCGTAGTTCTGTTAGCGCTTGTTGTAAATCGTCTTTTTGTTTTAGTAGTTCAGATGTACGCTCGTTTACCATTAACTCAAGCTCATCTTTTTTAGCTGCAATAAATTTGCTTCTTTCTTCTTCAGCCTGTGTTTTTTTGCGTTCTGCTTCAAGCGCTTTCTGCTGCTTATTCGATTTTACTATTGTTGTAATCATCCACGTGATGGCAACACAAAAAGCGAGGTTAATATAATTTTTAATCTCCCCGTAATAGCCTGGATTAATTGTTTTAAGAAGATCACTCACAAAGTCCAGCAAAATCAGCAAAACCACCGGCAGCCTCGCATACGTCAATTGTTTTGCAAAATCAAAAACCGGGTTTTTATAAATCAGGTACATCAGGCCGAAAAGAAATACATACCACACCCACATTACAAAGGGTGTAATATGAAAGATAAACTCGGATACGGCAAGCAAAACGACACCATACATGGTAATTGTGAGAATCCGTATCCATTCTGAATCTTCATCACGGGCGATCATAGATTTTCGCAGGTATCGTACGATAAAAAATGCAAGGATCGGTTCAAGACTCATAAACGCATTTATAATTTTTATTTTCCAAGTTATTACATTTCTGATTTAAAGAAATAATTTTTTTAGATTCTTAATATTTTTCTCAATCACATAGATTTCAGTTCAATGGCTCACACTTTCTTCTTACGCGCAAGGTATGCTTTGCGCCAGATCCTAAAACTATTTGATCTGACTGAATAAGAATCCGGTTTTTTTGTCGATTTACTGTTAGACTTGTCTGTTGACCACAAATTCATACGTCTTATTTCATGTATGTTTTTTATTA
>JAHEZA010000332.1 GCA_023251335.1 Chitinophagaceae bacterium
AATTCTTTTAGCAATCTTCCTGCATGTAAGGTTCCCTGGCTATGAGAGGCGATGATGATTGGCTGCCCGTGATTGTAATGTTCTAAATAATATTCAAACGCGTTTCTCACATCTTCGTAAGCGGTATCAAAAGCAACATCAGCTTTTTGCTTGTCATCGGAATAAAAAGCCTCAATGTTCGCCTGGCGATACCGCGGTGCAAAAACGCGGCAATATTTATTAAAAATACTTGCCTGGTAAAGGATAGTAGAATTATCCGTCTTTTTATTTATTGCTTCATCGTCTATATCCGCGTTCCATCCATTGGGCATTTGCCTGTCTGTGTATGTTGTTGGATAAATAAAAAAAACATCTGCAGCAGAATCTTTCGTTTTGCCTTTAAAATCTTTTGGCACATTATCTGAAGGATCATATTTAAAAGGTGATGCAGCCCAATAATTCAGGTCGCTGTAATCAGGCCGGTGATCTTTACTTTGAAATTGATAATTGATTTTCTTACCGGATATTTTAGGAGAGCAGGACGCTATCCATCCCAATGAAAAAATGAAAAGAATAAAAATGATACCTTTATAAAAAAAATAATTTTTGTATTTTGACATGTCCAAAACTACATTCGCTATTTGAATTAAAAACTAAAAGTTATGGCAAATATACCGGTTGTTGACTTATCTGATTTTACAGGCAATGATCCAAAAAAGAAAGCTGCTTTTGTACAGGAACTTGGTAAGGCTTATGAAACCGTCGGCTTCGTCGCCGTAAAAAATCATGGAATTCCTGATGACCTTATTGCAGATTTATACAAATATGTTCAGCAGTTTTTTTCGCTTCCTTCGGATAAAAAAAGAACTTATGAAATTCCGGAACTGGCTGGTCAAAGAGGTTATACTTCATTTGGGAAAGAGCATGCGAAAGGCAGTGATGCACCCGATCTGAAAGAATTTTTTCAGTACGGACAAACAGTTCCCGCAAATCATCCGTTAAAGCCCGAATACCCGGATAATGTGAGTGTAAAAGAAGTAGATGGTTTTGATGAAACGCTTTATAAAGCGTACCGCGCATTTGAGAAATCAGGGAAATCTCTTCTGCAGGCCATCGCATTATATCTTGGGTTGGATGAAAATTATTTTGACAATTTTGTGGAAGAAGGGAATTCTATTGTCCGTGCGATTCATTACCCACCTATTACAGTAGAGCCAAAAAGCGCCATTCGCGCTGAACAACATGAAGATATTAATTTAATTACGTTGCTGGTAGGTGCCTCTGCCGGAGGGTTAGAGATTCTAACCAAACGGAATGAATGGGTACCGGTGACCTCATTGCCCGACCAGATTGTGGTGAATGTAGGTGATATGCTGCAACGGCTTACCAACAATAAATTGAAAAGCACTACACACCGGGTGGTAAATCCACCGCGTGAATTGTGGCATACTTCCAGGTTTTCCATTCCGTTTTTTCTTCATCCAAAATCAGCGATGGATCTTTCTGCGCTAAAAAAATGTGTTGATGAAACGCATCCCAAAGTTTTTGAAGATATTACAGCAGGTGAATATCTTGATGAACGCCTGAGAGAAATAGGATTAAAGAAATAAAAAAAAATAAATAATTTTTCTTCGAAAAGATTTGCGTAATAAAAATTAATACGGAACTTTCGTGCCTTGCCTATGGGCGTTCTTATCCCTACAAAAACTAATGAGTAAAGCGTAAAAATCAACTATTTTTCATGGTACTGCACAGGCACGTTCCTTTTTTAAAAGCTGTTTTTTATTATACCATCTCCGCTTTTGGCGGGCCTCAGGGCCATTTGGGCATGATGATGAAAACATTCGTGGAGGGCAGACGGGATGTTACAAAGGAAGAGTTGATGGAATATGTAGCCTTCTGCCAGCTATTACCAGGCGCTTCATCTACACAGACGATAACACTTATAGGTTTTAAACGCGGCGGTGTACCATTAGCCATTCTTACCCTGTTAATCTGGATTGCCCCGGCCAGTATCTTGATGGGTATTTTTTCCTTTTTGTTTTATTATGTAAAAACATATCACGTAAATCTTGACCTGTTTTCATACATACTTCCAATGGCTGTTGGATTTGTTGCATTTGCCGCTTTTAAAATGTTCAAAGTATCAATCAAAAACAACATCACATTTATCATAATGGTGGTGGGTGCCATCGGGACTTATCTCTTTTTTAGAACGCCCTGGGTTTTTCCGATACTTATTATTTTAGGTGGTATAGTTACCAATTTCAGTGATAAGCGTTTTCCCGAAAAGGATAATATTAAACCGAGGCATATAAAATGGACCAACATCTGGCTTTTCATTTTGATTTTCATAATTGTTGGAATTTTCAGTGAAACGGCGCGAAAACAAAACTGGCAACATAAAAAAGCTTATAACCTTACCGAAAATGTCTATCGTTACGGTAGCCTGGTTTTCGGCGGTGGTGATGTATTGATGCCGATGATGTATGAACAATATGTAACACGCGATAAATCAAATTATCTGACTAAAGAAGAATACTTAACGGGATGGGGAATTGTGCGTGCTATTCCGGGGCCTGTATTTTCAGTGACATCTTACATTGGTGGCATGATATTAAGGGATTACGGACCGGGTTGGCAAGTCGTCGGATGTTTTATCGGCTGTATTTTTATTTTTTTGCCGAGTGCATTGCTGGTCTTATTTTTCTTTCCTGTATGGCAACATTTAAAAAAATATGTTGTGGTCTATCGTTCCCTGGAAGGGATTAATGCCGTGGTTGTTGGAATTATGTGGGGTAGTTTTCTTTTCCTGGTGAAAGATATTTCTGTGTCAGAATTAAACACGGTCAGTTTTGTAAATCTCTTTGTCATTATCGGTACATTTTCCTTGCTTACTTTCACAAAAATTCCTGCCCCGTTTATTGTCCTGGGATGTTTGATTGTTGGATTTATTTTTTGATAATTACTTCCGGATTTATTTAGGAGAATTTAAGACTCTATCACATTTTCAGGGGTTCCTTCTAAAAAAGATTTTAAATTATTCACCACTACCTTCATTAGCCTGCTTCTTGCTTCAAAGGTAGCCCAGGCCACATGCGGATTAATAATACAATTCTTCGCATCAAGGAGCGGGTTATCTGCTTTAGGTGGTTCAGTGGATAATACATCTAAAGCAGCACCTGCAATTACACCTTCGTTCAATGCTTCCGAAAGGTCTTGTTCGTTGATGAGGCCGCCCCTGCTTGTATTAATCAAAAAAGAGGTTGGCTTCATTGTAAGTATTAGTTCTTTGTTTACGAATTGTTGATTGTTTGCATTCAATGGACAATGCAGGCTGATGATATCCGCGTCCCTAAAGCACGTTTTTTCATCAACAAATATTACGCCTTCCACCCGGTCTCTTTCGGGATGCTTATGCGATGCAATTACTTTCATTCCAAAGGCAAACGCTATTTTTGCTACTGACTTTCCTATTTGGCCAAAACCAATAATACCAAGCGTTTTATCTCGCAGCTCCATTATTGGTTTTAGATGATAACTGAAATCTTTGCTTTTAACCCAATCGCCATTTTTTACGCTTTCTGCGTACAAAGCGGTATGGTTAGTTAGTTCGAGTATGAATGCAAAAGTTAGTTGCGCTACTGATGCTGTACTGTAAGACGGAACATTGGTGACAATTATATTTCGTGTATTCGCAGCCGTTATATCTACTATATTATAACCCGTCGCCATCACGCCGATATATTTTAAATTTTGCGCAGCGTTAATTAATTCTCCATTTAATATAGATTTATTGGTAAGTACTATATCTGCATCAGCGATTCGTTCCTTAGTTTCTTCCAATGATGACCTTTCATAAATTGCTGTTTCGCCGAGTTGGCTCATAGCATCCCAGCTTAAATCTCCGGGGTTCATTGCGAAAGCATCTAACACTACTATTTTCATAAAGTTTTATATTTTATTCCAGCCTGATTATTTTTTCAATGCAAGCAAATTGCCTAATTCACATGCGGTACGTTCAAGGTCTTCCGCGGTATTTTCAATCGCTTCTTGTATTGAAGAAGGCTTATTCCCGATGGGAAAAATGGCATTAAAATATTCATGCAATT
>JAHEZA010000021.1:0-871 GCA_023251335.1 Chitinophagaceae bacterium
CAGTTCATCATCGTTGATTTCATCGTGAAGTACAACTCTGCCGGATGGTGCACGGCTTGCGCGGCAAACGACAATACCTGCTGCCACAGCACGTTTTACGGCGTCCATATAGGCCTTGTTAAAATTGCCGTTTCCAACTCCTGCGATTACAATACCGTCGACTTTCCTGGCTATAAGATCCTCTATATTGAAAGCGGGAGCATCTGCATACATGTAAACAATATCCACCGTGGGCAATTTCATGTCGGGCGTAATCTTTACAGGAGATTTGGGGTTTACTTCCCTAACTGCGTTTGCATAATATTCAACTTTACCATCATAAGCATGACCAATAGGACCAGTGTTGGGAGATCCAAATGCGTTTGTAAAGGTTGTGCTCATCTTCATCACCTCTCTTGCATCAAATATGCCTTCATTAAAAGATACCAACACTCCCCTGCCTTTCGTCTTTGGATCTATAGCAACGGTAATCGCATCATATAAATTTTTTGGCCCGTCTGCACTGATGGCTGTGGCAGGCCGCATAGATCCGGTGAGCACAACAGGCATTTCAGAAGGCACCACTAGATCGAGAAAATACGCTGTCTCCTCCTGTGTGTCGGTACCGTGAGTAACCACAACGGCATCGGCTTCGTGATTTGCATAGATCTGATTGATACGAACAGCAAGTTTTTTCCAAATATCAATGGTCATATCCTGGCTGCCTACTGATGCAACTTGTTCACCGGTAATGTTAGCGATATTTTTTACAGCTGGTATTGCACCGATAAGATCATCAATCGGGATTTTCCCTGCAGTATAACCCGCCCTGTCGGCAGAAGCGCCTGCGCCGGCAATAGTGCCTCCTGTGGCAAGGATTATTACTTTCGGT
>JAHEZA010000021.1:881-12905 GCA_023251335.1 Chitinophagaceae bacterium
TAATGTCGCAAATGCTGATAAGATAAATAGTTGAATGATTCGTTTCATGACATTTTTTTTGTTGTTATTTGATTATGGTTAAGATGAATATATTTCGTTACCGAAACTCCATGTTTTATTTGTTTATATTGGTAGGGCCATTTGGAGAAGTAAGATTTACAGGATTCATCAAATCTTTTATCTGTTTTTCCGTCAGTAGTTTCTTCTCACGTATCAGTTCAAGAATCCCCTTACCTGATTGCAAAGCCTCCTTTGCAAGTTCAGTTGTCTTTTCATACCCCAGTACCGGGTTAAGCGCGGTAACAATTCCCACACTTTGGTTTATATATTTCTGTTGTACGTCTTTGTTCACCGTAATGCCATCAATGCAATTTGTACGGAATAAAGGCAGCGTATTATAAAACAGTTTTTGCGCCTCCATGATAGAAACAGCCACTACCGGCTCATACGCGTTTAACTGCAACAGGCCATCGCGTGAAGCAACCGTAACGGTAGCATCGTTTCCAATGGCTTTATAACATATTTGGTTCATTAACTCCGGCATTACAGGGTTCACTTTACCAGGCATGATAGACGACCCCGGCTGAAGCGCAGGAAGGTTGATCTCGAAAATACCGGCGCGTGGCCCTGAGGCAAGAAATATCAGGTCGCTGGAGATCTTTGACATGGTAACGGCAAGATTTTTCAACGCAGACGAGTACATTACAAAAGCCTGCATGCTTGAAGTGGCAGCAATAAGGTCATGCGCCAGTACCATTGGCTTTCCGGTAATTTTTGCCAATTGAGCCACGCATTTTTCAGCATAACCCGGAGATGCGGTAATGCCTGTCCCGATAGCAGTGGCGCCCATATTCACCTCGCATAAATAAGCTTCTGATTTCTCCAGTACATCAATTGCTGCGTCAAGCTGATAGCCGAAAGCATGAAATTCCTGGCCTACCGTCATGGGCACTGCGTCCTGACCCTCTGTACGGCCCATCTTCAAAATATCCTTAAATTCGTCACCTTTTTTGTGAAACGATGCAGATAACGCCTTCGCCTCTTTTATTAGCTTATCATTATACAGTAAAACAGCCACGTGAATAGCGGTTGGGTAAACATCGTTGGTAGATTGTCCCATATTCAGATCATCATGAGGCTCAATAATATTATATTCTCCTTTTTTGTGTCCATTCATTTCAAGGGCAATGTTTGCAATCACTTCGTTGGAATTCATATTGGCCGAAGTGCCCGCACCGCCGTTGTACATATCTACTAAAAACTGGTCGTGGTATTTGCCATTCATAATGGCCTGGCAAGCTTTTTCAATACCGGCAAGCGTTTCAGGTTTCATTCTGCCTACTTCAGTATTGGCGCGTGCTGCGGCCAACTTTACCATAGCATAAGCATTTACATAATCCGGATAATCTTTGGTAAGCACCCCGCTAATCTGGAAATTTTCCAACGCGCGGGCTGTTTGCACTCCATAATAAGCGTCAGCAGGTATTTGTTTATCGCCCAACAGGTCGTGTTCTGTACGGGTTTTTTGTGCGAAAACATTGGCCTGAGAAGCGAATAAAATCATCAAAGCCAATGTTCTGGAAATTACTTTTTTCATTTTTATATTTTTGTGTCAGTTATAAATTTGTTATTGAATTATTGCGAAATTGTTTGGTTGAAATTATTCAGCGAATGATTTAGGTCAGTCCTTTCCTAATTGTTGTCACGAACTCAGTTACGAAACTTTCATTTTTAATAGGAGTACGTCTTAACGATAGTGATAAATTTGGTCTAAAAGAAAAACACTGCCGGATAAGAATAATATTTGTTTTTAAATTAGAGAAGATGAAGTACTGTTCGTAGAGATATGCATGGCAAATTATTTTTGAATCTTGAATTCAAAGAACTTAATGTAAGGTAATTAAATATTTTATTGTATGGTTACGATAACAATTAATTAATACGTTTAACGGTTAACTGCGGTTGCCGCAAATTTTTCAACAGGAATTTTTATTTACTTACATTAGACGAACTAGATTGCCGCAAATAAATATTACCCTCAAATTGCCCAATTGTTGTACATGAAGAAGATCATTTTGTTTTGTTTTTTCCTGGTGCTTATTTCAGATAGCTTTTCACAGACCGAAAGAGATACGCTGTTTTTCAACAACGGAGGGAAACTGATAGGAAAAATAAAAAAAGTAAAATTAGGTGTGGTTACTTTTGATCCTGATGACGCCGGCGATATTACCGTTCAATTAAGACGGATAAAAACAATGGCTGCTGTGCGGGAAATATTCCGGGTTGAAACGGTTGATGGAATTGCTTTATACGGAAAACTGTTTTCTGATACGGATAGCGGGTATGCAAAAATGATCAATGGTTTTGACACGACAATGATATACCTGCAAGATATCTCTGTACTGTACCCTTCCGGAAATGCCTTCTTACAAAGATTTGCAGGCAATATTGGCCTTGGTTACAACTATACCACGTCCAGCAATTTTGGAAGACTGAATTATGACGGCAATGTTACTTACACCCATAAAAAAGAAGTGGTCACGTTAGCCATGTCGGGCATTTACACAACCACTGATACAACTTTTTCCAGGGACAATGAAAATTTTTACATCAAAAACAATTACTATTTCACACCAACATGGTTTGCTACCGCGTTTTTGAATTACCAGCGAAATCTTGAACTCGGATTGCAAAGGCGTTACCAGGAAGGCCTTGGTGTTGGCAACAAATTCGTTACAACCCAACATATCTACGCCTGGGTAAGATCAGGATTTGTGATTAACCAGGAAAAAAGTACCCAGGATGTTACCACAGGAACACTGGGTGAATTGTTTGGCCAACTTGAATTTAATTTCTTTAGGTTCACAAAACCCAAGATCGACTTGCTGATGTCTCAATCATTTTATTATAGTTTGGCGCAAACCCGTTTTCGTAACGATGGCAATACGAATATGAATTGGGAAATCATAAAAAATCTTAAGCTCCGCTTTGAATTCTATAATAACTATGATAGCAGGCCACCCGTTGAAGGAAGCAGCCAATTTGATTTTGGCGTCCTGTTTGGAATAAGCTATTATTTTTATTAGGCAGTTTGAAAATTGGCATCCTCATCTCTTTAAAATTCACTATACAAAAATGCCAGGCATATTGAATACGGCCTGGCATTTTTGTGTGCTTACAGTAAAGCAACTATTTAATTAAATATCTATTTTATCAGTTTCTGTTTCTGTAACTGAATCCTAAGCTCAGTGATTACATGATCCAATGATTTGTCAAGTTTCGAAGGATTAAGGGAAGAGGTAGTGGCTGACCAAAGCAGTTTACTTTCAGGAAGAGAATAAAAATTTGTTTCAACAAAATAAGTCTTGTCTTCCTGGTAATATCCTGAAGTACCATAACCACCGCCATAATAACCGTATCTGCCATAATAGCCACCATACGATGTTCCCGGAACATAAGAGGTGGATTTATCTACAGCAGATAAACGCATGATCACTACGCCGTCAAAACTATCTGCCTTTAACTTAGCATCGACTGTACTTATTGCGGAATCTGAAGGCAAAAGGTATGTATAAGATGGAACGGCGGTGACATTTTTAATTGCTGCAACCAATTTGTCTTCGGCGATTCTACGTGAAGATTCATCAGGCATCTGTCCTATGACAAGTATTTTGTGAAAGTTAACATTGCCTGGAGTAAACGAAGGGTCGGTCCAGGTTTTTTCGATCTTGGTACTCGGCCCGCAGGCTGCTAAAAAAACTAACAAAAGCAAAGGAGAAAATTTTGCGTATTTCATAATAACTGTGTTTTTTAAAAGTGTAAGATATTCATGTTGAAATAAAATACCTAAAAATGTAATTAGCGACCTAATTTAAATACCAGCCCACCGCCTAAAACGAATTGCAACATGCTGGAATAGGTTGATATACCAGCGCCCGCACCGCCCGTCCCAAAATATAATCCACCACCGGCGCCCTGCGTCACCGAAAGAAATTGTGCCTGTAATTTTATACCAACTCTTTCCGAAGCCCAGATATTAGTGCCTAACCGGGCACCCCATGCAAACTTTGTAGCGCTGTTGGAAATATTGTCTTCCGGATTATGTGAATCGATAATTGCCATGCCAAGCATAAGCCCTCCAAAAGGTTCTACTTTTGAATTAGCTTTAAACGACCTAACCCCACCAACCAGAATATAATTTAGGGCTAAATCTAAAGTAGTGGACTTACTGCCGGGTACGGGTGAATAATAATCCCAATAACTAACAGGAGCGTGTGTATCTTGCCTTAAATACATTAATTCAAGGCCATAAGTTTCGTGCAAACGGTATTCCAAACCAGCGCCCCATAAAAAGCTTCCTTTGATTTTGGCCTCAAAAAATCCCTCGGAGCCGTAGGAATAGGCATTATCGACCCTGTCATCAAAAGCATAATTTCCATAAACGTTTAAACGCAATTTTTGTGTTTGCGCGCTTTGTGTTTGCATAGGTTGTGTTTGCGTAGCTTGCGTAAGCGTGTCTTGGGCATGCGCAACGGATAAAAAAAATAATACAACCAGGCTGGCAAGAACTTTTTTCATATAATTTATATTTAGACGGAACTGATTAATAAAACAACATGCAATTTTTTTAGAAAAAAATTTAAAGGGAAACCCGGATATTTCACGATAAACTTAGAATGCAAAACAAATTAATATAAACGACTCAAAAAAATTTTAATTGGCTTATTTAACTGTAAACTCGTAGAGGATATATCGCAACCATGAACCTTGTACGCGACTCTGCCCGGCAACCCGACGCTCTTGCAAAACAAAAAGAAAACATTTGGCCCGTAATATTTATACTTAACGGTAAAATCGGTAAAAGAAATGCCTCTTTTTATAAATAGATTATTTTTGACAAACAAATATATCTGTAACTTAACTTCTAGAAAATGAAAATCCGTTATTTATTAGCACTCGGCCTGGTAGTTTTTGTTAGCTGCCGCAAATCACCGGACCTTGGGCAATTGTCAGTTGCATTTGCTGTACAAACCTCCAAACAGCCTGACGCAAATTTTAGCAACTATAAAACATATTATATTTCAGATACTATAGCGCTGAGAACTACCGATCCAAAAGATACTTTATGGTTTGATGCTGATGCAAAACAACTGGTGGATGCGGTAAAAACGAACATGAATGCACGCGGCTATACATTTGTTTCAAGCAGCCATTCGAACCCAGACCTTGGCCTTGGCCTTACTGCAATTAAAGATTTGAACGTTGGTGTAATTTATCCTGGCTGGTGGTGGGGATACTGGGGTGGTTGCTATTGGGGCTACTGCGGTTATCCGCCATATTACCCCTGGTATGGCGGCGGCGGCATAGTATATAGTATTCCGACTGGTACCATTATTCTTGATATGATAGATTTGAAAAACGCTCAGGCAAATCAAAAGCTATATGTTCCCTGGGGTTCTGTAATGTCTGGCGGATTAGGCTATACCAACGATGATATTCAATTAGGTGTTCAGGCTATTGATCAGTCATTCACCCAATCACCTTATGTTCAAACCAAATAATCTAAAATTAGCGTAATGAAAAAACTAATTATAACATCAGTATTATTTTTATCAGGCATTGTAATTTTTGCGCAGACTAACCTTCTTGCCGGCACGTGGAACATTAATTTTCCTGCTAACACGGACTATTTAACAAAGACAAGTTTTTCAGGAGGCAAAATCGATTACAGGCATTTTATAAAACACAGCAATTATTCTTATGGTTTTGCTTTAGACTGGGCCAGCTACGAGCAGTATTTTCCGAGGCAAACTTTTCAAAAACCAGATGGCAATGGTGCCGTTACCAGCGACTTTGTGGCACAGGTTTACCAGGTGCCTATTGTAGCCACTTTTCATTATTATTTCAAAGAAAGCAAAATGGTGAAGCCTTTTGCAGGTATCGGCCTTGGAGCAAGTTATATGGAACAATCACTGTATTATAATGTTTACGTGAGTGACGAAAACAATTGGGGATTTGTTGCAAGGCCTGAACTGGGAGCACTTATAAAATTTGACGAAAGCTGGGGTGCTCTTATTGGGGCAAATTATAGCATTGCCACAAACAAAACAGAACTTTTAAACAAAAGCAGCTTTAGCAGTTTTGGATTTAATATAGGACTTGCTGTTCTAATTGAGTAAGAATCGTTATTCTTTATAGAAAAAAGCGGCCACTTGTGAATTAAGCGGTCGCTTTTTTCATGAAAAGTGATTTCAATTTTTAGTAATCATCTACGTAGATTGCTCTTTTAAAATAATGGGATTTAAAGCTCACAATAAGGTTTAAGGTTTGGATTGCACTAACGGCGTGCTGTTTTTATGTGCATCCTATTAATTAACTTGCATAAATGCTATTGTTATTTTATAAATTATATTTGATGAAAAAATTTCTTTCGCTATATGTAGTCGCAGCAACATGTTTGTTAAGCCTGCAGGGGTTTTCTCAAAAAAATGACCAGGCTAAAGAACCACCTAAAGAGGATACCACTGCTATGTTAGGCCTTGCTGGCGACAACCTCGATCTTTATGCTGTTTTGGATGTGTTTCAAAAGTCAAAAACCATTGAAGCCTTTGAAAAGTCCCTAAATGAGCCGGAAACAAAGATCAATAACCTTGATTTAAACCTGGATAAAAAAGTTGACTTTATCAAAGTGACCACCACGAAAGGAAAGGATTCTTCTTATACTTTTGTACTCCAGGTAGATGTGACTAAAACCGAAACCCAGGATGTTGCGGTTATTTTGTTGAATAAAGAAAAAGGCAAAGTTTCCCTGCAGATTGTTGGCGACCCGGAGTTGTACGGTAAGGACTACGTTATCGAACCAAAAGGAAATTCCTCAATTACCGCTAACCCTGGTTATACGGGCGACAATCCTGTTACGGTAAATGTACCGGCTACAACTACCGTCGTTGTTCAATCGGCACCAATCGTACAGTATGTTTATTCTCCGGCTTATGTACCTTATTATCCGCCTTATGCTTACGGATATTATCCGCCCTGGTTTGGATTTGCAACCGTTATGGCAGTTGGCATATACCGCAGTAATAACTGGTATCATCATGGGGGCTATTATGGTGGCCATTACCACGGCGGTAATAATAACGTGATTATTAATAATGGAAACAGGAATCAAATTAATCATTACAATAATAACAGAAATACATCTAATACCGTCAGGAATAACCAGGGCAGGGGAAGTTATGGTGGTGGATCAACCAGTCGTCCGTCTGCATCCACGCGTCCATCAACGGGAACATCCAATCGCCCGTCAGCGGGGAATCCTTCAGCATCAACACGCCCGTCAACGGGAACATCCGATCGCCCGTCTGCCGGAAATCCTTCTGCGTCAACGCGCCCGTCGACCGGGACATCGAATCGTGCTTCGACCGGGGCTTCTTCATCGTCCCGTCCTTCAACTTCAAACTCTTCAATGGGATCATCAGGCCGTACCAGGAGCAGCAGTAGCGGAATGAGCAGCGGCGGGGGCATGAGAGGTGGTGGAGGCGGAGGCGGTAGAAGAAGATAATTGATGAATTTTTTAGGCGATTCAATAAACATAAACGGTCAGGCGAAAAGATTTCGCCCGACCGTTTATGATAAATTACACCATATCACTTATTGAGATGAGCCGTCAGAAGCACTCATATCCCTCACGCTTACATATCTGCCATCTCTTTTTTCAAACAGGCTCATATAATTTCCGCTGTTTATGGGATTATTAGCAGAGTCAACTACTTTAAAATAGCCAATTTCTACTACCTGGTTGCCGTCATTTGATACAAAAACCTCATTGGTTTTAAATGAAATTACATTCTTATTTGAATTCAAATCAGATTTTAAAAAATCCACGATTGCCTGCTTGCCTACTAATGGGGGCCTGTTTTGATAAAACGAGGTCGCATCATCTGCATAATAGCCTATATCCTTAAGTTTCCCGGCATTATAAGTTGCAGCAAATTCGCTTTCTTTGGCTTGAATTTCTTGCTTTATTTGTTCTTTATCAACAACTGTTGCAGCAGGCTTTTCATTATTGTTATTGCAAGCGACCATTATAGTTGTTATACCCGCCAGTAAAACCACCTTTAAGAATTTTTCTTTCATACTTTGAATATTGTTTTAGTAGTAACGATTTAAATGCAATACCGTTTTTAGCAAGGTGTAATATACACTAAACCGGAAAGATAAATTGAAATAGCTCATTTTCAAGTTCTGATTGTACGTTTTTATATTCTTCCTCGGATGTTTTTTTTTCATCAGCCTCGTTGTGAAATTTTTGTAATTCCCTTATACATAAAAGATAGTCTGCACAAAGTGTGCGGAAATCTTCATTCAAGCGATACAATTCCTCGATGCGATCGCTTTGATGAGGAAATTTTTGCTTTACTGTTTGCAGATGGTCTTTTAATAATTCCATGTATTGAATAATAATTGAATGCGCATGAATAAATCAAACCTATACATAACAAACGAAAGGCATTTAAAGTTGATATAAAAATACTTCTTTCGCACATAGTATTTAACTTTTACTCATGTTTTACAGTAAAGTGTATGTTCCTGATCCAGCCAGGCGCTTAATTGAAATAGTTTGCATTCGTCTGCTGGTTTTAAATCCATTTGAAATGCGCCATCCAGATTTGGGTTACCCGTGGAAGTTTATTGCATTTGAAAATTAAATGTAGCGTTACGATAGGCATCTCAAATTTTTAATAATTTAATTTTTTATTAGCTACCCGCGAATTCATCGAAAGAAAATCATAATCGATTTTAACTTACTTTTGACATGCCGTTAGTTCTGTTTAACAGTTACTTTTTATTTGAATAATAAGTTCGTCTAACTAATCGAAACTTTTCATGAATAATACTTCCCCCATTGTCACCGAATTAAGCTTCCCTAAAGAACTGATTAATGATCAACTTCAAAAAATATTTTCTGATCACCTTTTCGCTAAATCTGAGATTCTGAGAAAATTTCTGGCATTTATTGTAGATCAAACAGCCTCAGGCCACGCAAATTGGGTAAAGGAATATACTATTGCAGTTAATGTACTGGATAAAGCCGCAGACTTTAAACCGCAGAATAATGGTATTGTACGTATTCATGCGGGAAGATTGCGGCGTGCCTTAAACAATTATTACAACAATAATGGCTCATCAGATAACATTAAAATATTTATTCCTAAAGGCCGGTACGTCCCGGTTTTCGTTGGCATGGATAGCGAATTTCCAGCATCTGATTCGATTGACGATGCGATTAATGATGATAAACAACCAAGTGGCCCTTCATCTTCGCTTTTAACGGACGAGTCACTAACGGTTATTGCAGTATTACCATTTCAGCATTTTAATAACGACCCTTTGGAAAATTCATTAGTAGATGGATTAGGCTTACAACTAAGTAATGCGTTAATGAAGTTTAAAAAGTATTCTGTAGCTGCTTATTATACTGTAAGTGACCTTTGGAAAAAAATCCCCGAACTTTCAAAACTCGTGTCAATCCTTGAAGTCAGCTATGTCATAACAGGCAATATTCAAAGAATGGAAAATAGGATTCGTTCACATATTCAGTTGATAGACTGTAACAATGGAATACAGCTGTGTAGCTGCATGTATGAGGGCGAACTTAATCCTGAAAATTTTTTCAGACTCCAGGATGAAATGGTAGCATTCATTATTGCACAACTAACCGGCTTCGACAAATTAATTAGCAATAAAAAAACTGCATCTTTAGCATCCGTAACCAGGCTATAAATGAATGTTCAACGCCTTATTCATTTCGGTTACTTCACGATTACAGCAGACAAACAAATGTTGACTTTTCCTATTTGCCTTCATGTCATTCGCCATTGGATTTCAGGTCATCCTCATTAACTTCCTTTTATTAGCCGAAATAGTTTCTATCCTGGTAAAAATGGTTTCTGAGGGAAAAATTTCCGGGGCTCGCTCCGGCCATTCTACCATGCATATTTCATCACTGTTCAGGCAATCTTCGATGCCTGCATCCATTGCTTCCTGTTCATCTTTTACCCGGTACAAATCAATATGATAAATCACTTCACCTATTTCGGTAGCGTATTCCTGGATAATTGAGTACGTAGGACTGGTGACAGTTTCAGTTACTCCCATCTCCCTGCAGAGTGCATTTATAAAAGTAGTTTTACCGGCTCCTAAATCACCACTGAACGCAAATAATTTGCTCTTTTGGTTTAACTGTAAAAAATACTTCGCTGTTTTTTCTATTTCATCCAGTTCAAAAACGATTTCCATAAAACATATGTTTCTGTAAAAATACGGGATTGCAACATTTTTCCTGATTATATGCGTCATTCATTCAGATACGATTGAAGTCTATTGGGGATTAGAAAAGTTTGTGGACAAAGAGTTTCTCCAGCTTTAGGCACGGAATATAATACGTAGTTTTAGCTAATGTGATATAAATTTGCAACTCAAAAAATCCCGGGGGCCCAATAAAAAATCTTCTTCCATACCAACTTTTAGTCTTCTTCATTTTTAATTTGTGCAACAATATAAATGCGCAGGATAGAATGATCAACGGAAAGGTAACGGACGGGTTAACCGGGCTTCCATTATCATCATGCAGTGTATACTCCCTGGAATCCGGCAAAGGTTCGGTTACAGACGATAAAGGAAAATACATGCTGCAACTTGATCGTAAAACTGATTCCGTTGCTGTTTCCATGGTGGGCTACGAAACCATAAAGAAATCTGTGACGAAAGCCGATGAGCAGGAAATTGATTTCGTACTAATGCCGGTTTCCTCCTCGATGGAAGGTGTCGTGATCAAGTTCAAAGCGAAATATACGCTTGCGCAAATGCTTATCAGAAAAGTGATTAAAAATAAAAACACAAACGACGTTTTCAATGCTGAAAGCTACCAATGCCAGGTATATGACAAGATAGAAGTAGATGCTAAAAACATTCCTCAGGGGTTACAAACCAGCCGCTTTACGAAGCCGTTGGCTTTTGCGCTTCAAAATATGGATACCACAAAGGACAATGATTTGGCTTTACCCATTTTTATCACCGAAAGCAGTTCTGATTTTTATTTTCAAAAAAAACCTGAAAAGAAAAGATATGACTATACAGCAATCAAAAGTTCCGGGGTAGATAATAAATCCTTTTTGAAATACGTGGATGGACTTTATAAAAACATAAACGTTTATGATAACAACGTGAAACTGGCAGATGTAAATTTTGTGAGCCCTATATCCGATAACGCTTTAACCTATTACAACTATAACATCCTGGATACATTAGTAATAGATCATCATAGTTGCATTCAGGTAAAATTCGATCCTAAAAATGACGGAAGCAATACGTTTCATGGATACTTATGGATTACGGACACATCGTATGCAGTCAAGTCGTTAGTGATGCGCATCTATAAGAATGCAAATGTCAACTTCATTAAAAAGCTTGAAATCTCACAAGTTTTTGAATATTCAAATTATGGCAAATTCTTGCCTGAAAGAAGCGAATTATACATAGATCTGCTGCTTCCTCAATTTAAAAAATTTGGTGCGATCGTAAAGAAAACGACCCTATTTAGAAATGCACTTTTGAATAACAGCCAGATTGATACCGCTTTCGATAAGAAGCCGGTTGATTTATCCTCGATGACAAAAGATACCGCCAATTGGGCAACCAAACGCTTTGAGCCGTTGAGCACATCTGAGCAATCCATTTATAAATTAATTGATTCTTTACAAAAAGTTCCTCTCGCTATTTTCTATGAGAAATTGATTTCAGCGATCACCACGGGCTACTATACAACGGGAAATGTGGATATCGGGAATATATATAACTTCTATACGAATAACAGAACTGAGGGCAACCGGTTTAATTTTGGGTTGCAAACCAACCCGGGGTTTAATCGCCATATCCAGTTCAGTGGTTATCTCGGTTATTCTACAAAAATTAACCAAACCAGCTACTTGGCCAGTTCCAAATTTGTGTTGACGCGCAAGC
>JAHEZA010000022.1 GCA_023251335.1 Chitinophagaceae bacterium
TTCGTGTATCATTGTTGTGACATCATGCATAGACTGAGCCGCGTTCATAAAAATAAATGGTGCGCCGCTTTCTGCCAACGGCATGTTGTATCCTCCTGGCGCTTTTCCACTGCGGCTTTCCAAATCCAGGTGGTGCATCGCATTCATTTGCTGCAGGCAATCACCGAAAAAGGGGCGAATCCTGGTAAAGCATTCAATGGTTTTATCAAGCAATTCTTTTCCTGTTTCAAACGGAGTCAGTGGTTTTGTGCCTTCAGGTTCTGCTTCCATATCCCACGGACGAAGCTGCTCCACTTGCAGTTTCGCTTTCTTATGCTGGTATATTTTTGCTACCAAAGGAATTACATGCTTTTTTACAGAATCATGAAATTCAAAAGTGTCCTCTTTGTTATAATCAAAACGACCAAGCTCTTTAAATTTAAAATCCCTGTAATTTTTAAAGCCTGCATTCAAGGCCTCCTGGTTTCTTTTTTTTATCAGATCAGAAAATAAAATGTCCAGTTCATCCTTATTCTCCAGTCTTCTTTCATTCACCTTTCGGTAAACTTCTTCGCGAAGTTTTATGTCGTGGCTTTCAAGAAATTTACTAGCCTGCTGCAGCGTGTATTCCTTACCGTTAACCTCTATACTCATTTTTCCAGTGATCATTCCATAATGCTGCTGCAATACGGCAAGTTCTGATTGTATTGGAATATTTTCTTCCCTAAAAAGATCTATGCTCTTTCGTATAGAGCGCAGGTAGGTAAAGTATTTATCTTTATCTAATTCATCAGTAAACGGACAATTAATCAGTTTTTTATTTATCTCAAAAGCATAGGGTTGAATCTTTGGCTGAATTTCCATTACAAAGAAATTGAAGGCTTCTTCCAGCTTTTTGTTATTGGTGTCGCAGGTCATCCGTATCTGTCGCCAACAGGAATCTTCATTGATCATGGCTTCCAGTTCGCTCATGTCTGCCAGCCATTTTTCCAATTCTTCTTTTGAATTCAGTTTTCTTTCAAGAAGCTCTTTAAAATAAGGCTCAAGGCTTGCCCAATCAGAAACGGTTAAATCTTCCGGAAGATAATTTCTTTTTAATTTTTGTAACTGAGTAGTCATAGTGAATGGGTGATTTAATAGGTTTGAGATTTACGAAAATGCAGTAAACAAATAAAAAGTGGAGATTTCTCTTCGGAGAAGCTATGTTGCTAATTAATAATCTTGCTTATAGTAAATCAACAAATAATAACAATTTGTATTCAGGATAATATTCCCGATTAACCAATTGACCAATTAACTTCTTCCCTACTTCACTCCCCTGCTTTCGATTTTTTTAGGATTCATCTGCTGTGGCTTCATATCTTTTACGTGCGCATTTTCTATGTGAGCAGGCTTTGCATTTTTTAATTCGGCGGCAGCCTCTTTTTCTTCTTCCGTTTTTACTTTTATTTCGATTTTATTTTTCGCAATGATGTGAAACCATTTCACCATCTTCTTCATATCACTGGCATAAACCCTGTCAAAATCCATATCCGGATATACTTTTTGAAAATAACTTTTGAGTGCTTTTGGGTCGGCGCTGTTTTCCGGCACTTTCTCTTTGTTCTTTTTCATCGCCTCAAACAGTTCGGCCAGCGAAGTATTGCCGGAGGTGGCATATACTTCTATACTTTCAAGATGTGAAAAATTATGCTGGCGGGTGCTAACAAATTTGGAAACATTGTCTTCCAGTGAGCGCACAACGGCCCCGTCAGATTTTGACGATAACAATTCAAATAAGCCGGGCATGCCGGTAACAGAAACTAGTTTACTATACTCCATAAAATTATTTTTTACTTTTCGGGAGTGCAATATAATAGAAATGGCATTTAGTTCCCGTTAACAAAATAAAAAAGTGTTTTTAACAATAGTAGTCTAATAATCCGCCAATAACCTTAATTGCTCAAATTAGAAACGAATATTATTTGCTAATCAACAACCAGGCAATTTGTTTTTCGTCCTGCGAAGGTTTTTTGCAATTACATCGTCCTATGATTAATTCACTCAATATGCAAAAAATTCTAGTTCTATTTTTCTCGGTAATTGTTTGTGCAAATTCTTATGGGCAAAGCGTTTCAGGAACTGTTGAAGATGCGGGAAGCAATTCACCTCTCTCAAACGCCACCGTTAGTTTTGCTAATGCCAATTCACCCACAAAGCCTTTGCTTACGGTAAGCGGCGGCAACGGATCTTTCATTTTCAAAAATGTACCAACAGGGAATTATACTTTATCTATAACATCTGTTGGCTATAAGGCTTATGAAAAAAAGATAGTTGTAGGGGATAAAGATATTGCTCTGGGTACAATTGCCATTGCTAAAACCGCTGAAACTCTTTCAACTGTTGTAATTGACAACACACCGGCTGTAAGGCAACATGGTGATACGCTCGATTATTCAGCGAGCAAATACAAAGTGAATCCTGATGCTACCAGTGAGGACCTGATAAGAAAAATGCCGGGAGTAACAGTGGATAAATCGACAGGAGCGGTGACTGCCCAGGGCGAAACTGTAAAAAAAGTGACCGTAGATGGGAGAGACTTTTTTGGAGATGATGCTACCGCTACTCTAAGAAATTTGCCTGCCGATGTGGTTGACAAGATCCAGGTATTTGATAAACTCAGCGACCAGGCTCAACTTACCGGCTTTGATGATGGTAACACAACCAAGTCAATTAATATTGTTACGAAAAAAGATATGCGCACGGGAAACTTTGGGCGTATCTATGGCGGCTATGGAACGGATGGAACCTACAACGCCGGCGGCAACGTAAGTTTTTTCAACAATGCCAGAAGAATTTCTTTGGTAGGATTGGCAAATAATGTAAACCAGCAAAACTTTTCATCGCAGGATTTACTGGGTGTAAGCAGCAGTGGAAACCGCGGGGGCGGCGGAAGACGTGGCGGCCAGGGTGGCAACACGTCCGGTTTTACAGTAGGTCCTCAAAATGGTATTGCTACCACCAATGCATTCGGGATAAATTACAGCGATGCATGGGGAAAGAAAGTGGACGTGACAGGAAGCTATTTTTTTAATAACAGCAATACGAACAATCTCCAAACCATTGAGCAGGAAAATTTTGTTACTGCCGACTCTTCTTTATACTATAATGAAAATTCACTTTCTAAAGCAAAGAATTATAACAATCGTGTGAATTTCAGGCTTACTTACCGGATTGATTCCAGCAATACAATTATTGCCACTTCTAATTTAAATTTTCAAACCAATAATTCTATCAATCTTGTAAAGGGCAAAAACTACATTGACCAGGCAAAACAAAACTTATTAAGCGAGACTGAAAATGACATTAATAGTGATAATAAGGGAAACAATTTAAGTAATGAAGTGTTGCTTCGCCATGCTTTTTCAAAAAGAGGAAGAAGCATTTCTCTTGGGGTGAACCAGTCTTCCGGAGATAAAAACGGGGAAAATTTTTTAGACGCCTATAATAGTTATTATAAACCACTTAGCCAGGATACGGTAAAACAACTTTCTAACCAGGAAAGCAATAGTAATCAGTACCGGCTAAGCCTGGTTTACACCGAACCGATAGCTCCAAAAACACAAATGCAGATAAATTACACCCCAACTTTCCAAACCAGCAAGGCAGACCAGGAGACTTTTGGTTATGATGATGGAAGTTCCAAGTATTCAACATTAGATACCAGCCTTAGCAATAAATTTAATAACACCTACAATACACAAAACACAGGTGTAACCTTTCGTCATGGCGACAGGAATAATATGATAGCTGCTGGCATCTCTTACCAATACAGCGAATTGAAAAGCAGCCAGGAATTTCCGCAGGTTGGAAAAATTGACAACACATACAGTAACTTTTTGGGGAATGTTTTTTCAAGGTTTAAGTTATCATCCAGAAGCACGTTGAGGGTGATTTACCGTGGATCGGTGAGCGCGCCATCCGTAACACAATTACAAAATGTAATTAATAACTCCAACCAGTTTTTCTATACAACCGGAAACCCTGGCCTGCAACAACAATACACCAATAACCTGATTGCACGTTATAATTATACCAACTCCGGAAAAAGTAAAAGTTTTTTTGCGAACCTTTTCCTTCAGAATATTAGCGATTATATAACCAATGCTACCTATACCGCATTCGAAGATTCGGCTCTTTCCAATACGGTGATTTTGAACAAAGGCTCGCAATTGTCTAAGCCAGTCAATATGAATGGCTACATCAGTGCACGGTCTTTTTTTACTTACGGAATGCCATTAACATTTATAAAATCAAACCTGAACTGGAATGCCGGAGTAAGCTATACAAGATTACCTGGAATGAATAATAACGTCTCTAATATTTCCAACATTACTAATTACAATTTGGGCGCTGTATTGGGAAGTAATATTAATGAGTATATTGATTTCAATATATCTTATTCTGCAAATTTCAATGTAGCAAAAAATACCTTTCAGCCTAACTTAGATAATAATTATTTTACACAAACGGCAGGCATTGACGTCAATTTACTAACTAAAAAAGGAACTTTTTTCCAAAATAGTTTAGCTAATCAAAATTACAAAGGCTTGTCCGACGGCTTCAACCAGAACTATTGGTTATGGAATATGGCCATAGGCCAGAAATTTTTGAAAGGAGAAAAAGGAGAATTGAAACTTTCGGTATTTGACCTGTTAAATCAAAATAAAAGTATTACCCGTTCTGTTACTTCTTCTTATGTTCAGGACCAGACAAACACCGTATTGCAACAATATTTTATGCTGACATTTACTTATAAATTGAAGACATTTGGAAAAGGAAAGGCTCCCGGTAATGACAGAGGAGACGAAAACCGGCATTTTGGCGGGCCGGGTGGACCTCCATTCGGCGGTGGCCGTGGCCCCGGCGGCCCTCAACTTTAGCATATAAATATTTTTGCTTTGAATGATGAAAGAGAATTAATAGCCCTCCTTAAAAAAAAAGACAGGAAAGCTTTTAAAATAATTGTGGAAGCCTGGCAGGATATGGTTTACAACACTGCACTTGGACTTTTGCAAAATGCTGAGGATGCTGAGGATACGGCCCAGGAAGTTTTTATACAGGTATATGATTCCATTCTTACATTTAAAGAAGAATCCAAATTTTCTACCTGGCTTTATCGTATTACGGTTACTAAATCACTGGATCTTATCAGGAAGAAAAAAAGAAAAAAAAGATTTGCGTTTGTTCAAAGTTTGTACGGCAAAAATGATGAGTTGGTAAATGACCCTTCCGACTTTTTTCATCCGGGCGTAAAACTGGAAAACAAAGAAAATGCGGTTGTTCTTTTTAAGGCAGTAGAAAAATTACCCGCCAATCAAAAAACGGCTTTTATACTCAATAAAACAGAAGGTTTAAGCTATGGAGAAATTAGTGAGATAATGAAATTGAGTGGATCGGCGGTGGATGCGCTTTTGCAACGTGCAAAAAAAAATCTACAAACGCATCTGAAAGAATATTATGAAGTAGCTTTAAAATAAAGAAGGATTTCTATAAAAATAACGTCTAATTAAAGAGTGATAATAAAAAATATAATCATCATGCAGAAAAATATCAATCATAAGATTCAGAAAGCGCTCGATAGCCTTGACGGTATGGACAAGGCTTCAGTAAAACCATTCTTTTTTGCGAGGCTGGAAGCAAGAATGAACAGTGAGAAAAGTATTTGGGGAAATGTATCATCTTTTGTTGCCAGGCCCGCTATTGCATTTGCGTGTATTTGTTTCATAATAATGGTTAATGCCGCTGTTATTTTTTCTTCAGCAAAAAGTAATGCCGTTAGTTCCAGCCAAAATGATGAGATTGCTACAGTAGATGAATACAGCCAGGTAAGTTCTAACCTTTTTGAATTTGTAAATACACAACCTTAATGAACAATTCCGCAAAAATAAAGTCGCTGGTCACCATTATCATTTTCCTGTTGATAACAAATATTGCTATGTTGATCTTCTTCCTGGCCGCCGGTAGGCCGGCAGATATGAGAGAAAAAAATCGTGAATTCAATGGGATGTACAATTCACTTCAGAGTGAAGTCGGATTTACGAAAGATCAGTTAGATCAATACCAGGTGTTACGAAAAGAACAAAGAGATAAAGTGCGCCCATTGTTTAATGAATTAAGAAACGCAAAGAAAGATTTTTATAAATTAATTTATTCTTCTTCTAATCCGGATTCGCTGATCAATGCTGACGCGGATTCCATTGCCCAAAAACAAAAAGCGCTCGACATGCAGATGTTTCGTTATTTCAAAAATATCAGGAGTATTTGCACGCCCGAACAGCTTCCCAAATTCGATACCACGGTTACAAAGGAAATCGGGCGAATGGTCGGAGGACATCCCGGAAATACGAAACAAGGGCATTCCAAATAGTCTTATTTGACCAACGTCACTTATCATTCTTAAATAAATTAAAAAAAATTAAACATTCATGAAAACAAAGATCACCATGTTGTTTGCATTATTGACAATGGCGACAACCATCATTTTTGCCCAGGGCGGCGGGCAACATATGACCGTCCCTGAAAGGGTAAAAGCAACGATGGACAAAATTACCCCGGCGCTTGCCCTCAATCCGCAACAGGTAAGCAGCACAGACAGCGTGTTTACTGACTATTACACTACAATTGGTAAGGCAATGCAGGATGCGCGGGCCTCAGGCGAACGCCCTGACCGCAGCGTATTTGAAAAAATGAGGGCTGACAGGGATGCTAAATTGAAAAATATTTTCACCCCGGACCAATACACAAAATTTAAGAATGAAGTAGAAGCTACGCTTCGCCCGCAAAGAAATCCACAGGGACAGAATACTTAAGATTTAAAAAATCACCGGGTTTCAAAAAGGATTGCCTTCGGGCGATCTTTTTTTATGGAATGAATTTTACTAAAGAGAAAACCGGAAAAAATGTTTGTTTACTGTATGGCTATATCTTCGCCACATCATCATTCATTTCCTGGATTAAATTGAGAATCTTCTCGCGGCCCATTTTCTTTACAGAGCTGGTGACAAAATGTTGCGGCAGAAATTGTTGAAAAGTGCGAAGTTTTTCTAAAAATAATTTTACATTTTTACTCACTACGCTTTGGTTTTCTTTATCAGCTTTAGTAAAAATGAGCGTAAAAGGGATCTCCCATAAAGCAAGATTTTTTATAAACTCAAAGTCTATCTTTTGGGGCGAATGCCTTGCATCAATCAACACAAAAACTTTGATAAGGTTTTCTCTTTTCCTGATATAATTTTCAATCATCTGTTCCCATCTTCTTCTGCTGCTCATTGAAATTTTTGCAAAGCCATATCCCGGCAAATCTACAAGATACCACTTCGTGTCTTTCGCATCGCCCGCCTTTGACACACTCATTATTTCAAAATGATTGATCATTTGTGTCTTACCCGGCGCGTTGGATGTCTTAGCCAGTTTATCATTGTTGCAAAGCATATTGATCAGCGACGATTTGCCTACATTGCTTCGTCCGATAAATGCATATTCCGGCCTGTCCGGGGCCGGACATTTTTCAAAAGACGGACTGCTGATAAGATAGATGGCCTTTTTGATGTGCATATACTGCAAGATAATGAAAGCTGAGTGCTGACGGATCAAGGCTAAAGGCTCCGGATTCATTTCAAAAATAAAAGTGAAAGAATCGTTAAGCATATTACTTATAAATCCAAAAAACTATCTTTGGGCTGATGAATATGTATCCTCACGATACGGTGGTGCCCTTTAAAGATTCTGCTGAAAGTAAAAAGAAACAGGTGGAAACCATGTTTGATAAAATTGCTTTCCGGTATGATTTTTTAAATCGTTTCTTAAGTGCGGGCATTGATGTGAGCTGGCGCAAAAAGGCCATCAAACTTTTGCTACCGTTACACCCAAAAAAAATACTGGATGTTGCTACGGGAACAGGAGACTTTGCATTGACGAGCTACGAGATATTGAAGCCGGAAAAAATTACAGGAATAGATATCAGCGAAGGCATGCTGGAACTGGGCCGGGAAAAAATAGTCAAGGCAGGATTAGCCAATCATATTGAGCTTTTAAACGGCGACAGTGAAGCAATTTTATTTGAAGATAATTCGTTTGATGCTGTTACAGTAGCGTTTGGAGTTAGAAATTTTGAAAACCTTGAGCAAGGACTTTCAGAAATAAAAAGAGTCATGAGGCCGGGAGGAAGATTGATTGTATTAGAATGCACTGAGCCCTCGTTACCCGTGATAAAGCAGTTTTATAATGTTTACATGAAATTTATCACACCAAAAATTGGAAGGATTATTGCTAAAAATAATGATGCTTATCAATACTTAAACGATTCGGTTCTTCAGTTCCCGCAGAAGAATTCTTTTATTAAAATTTTAAATGAAGCCGGTTATAGAAACACTTTCTACAAAACATTGACATTAGGAATATGCACCATTTATTGCGCCGAAAAATAGCTTTTGTTTTATTATTAGTTTTCTTTGGCTCCGTTTCAGGCATGGCCCAGGAAAGAGAATTATACCAGGAAGACCACGATGCCAGGCCATTCCACTTTGGAATCAACCTTGGTTATAACCGTTCGCATTTTAACATCACACACGATCCGCGATTTTTACAATATGACTCTATCATGAGTGTGGAAAGCATCAACAGCCCGGGAATAAATTTAGCATTGCTGGCAAATCTTCGGCTGAGCGATCATTTTGATATTCGCGCTCATCCACTGGACCTTACCTTTTCTGAAACTTCATTTTTATACACTCAGAAATATGAAGCAGACACTTCTGTTATCAAAAAAGTACAATCTATTTCCCTGGGATTTCCGGTAAACGTGGCGTTTAGCAGCGACCGCATTAACAACTTTAAAGTTTATGTGTTTGGAGGGGGTAGATATGATTATAATCTGACAAGTAATAAAGGAGCTAACGAAGCGGAAGATCTGATTAAACTAAACCGATCAAACATAAGCGCTGAAATAGGCCTGGGATTCCATATTTATTTCCCCTATTTTGTTTTATCTCCCGAATTAAAATTGAGCAGCGGAATTACCAATCTGCACTCGCGTGATCCAAATCTGAAATATTCTAATGTAATTGACAAGATCAATTCGAGGATGGTTACGTTTTCGTTGACGGTGGAGTAGTGATTGTGAATGGGCAATCGTGAATCGTGAATGGGCAATGACATCCATACCTTATAACTTACACAGCGTAACAATACCTCCTTAATAATTATAGTCTCTTCTTGCCGCGTTCCACCTGATTCCTAAATTAAACATGCTTACATTAGGGTATCCGGTATATTTTCTAAAGAGTGCTGACCCTTCCAGGAAGAGATTTTCTTTTATTTCGTATCCTAACGTCATCGAAAGATTGGCGCAATTTACTCTTTTACCATCGCCTACATAGTAACCATAATCTTTGGTACGGGTAGTATATAATTGAAATGGATTAGACCCAAAATTTTCCGCGGCAGAATCCAAACCCTGGAAATAATAAATAGCTCGGGCGTCTATACTCCATTTGGGTGCCGGCTGGTATTTTAGCACGCCTATTATTTCCTGGAAATTAGCCCCCAGGGGGTGAGCCAGCATTTGGTTGTAATGTGTATAATTAGCCACAGAATCATTATGAGAATAAGTAAATGGCCTTACCCTGTCGGTTTCTAACTGCAGATCAAGATTCTTGATCTTAAATGCGTCTATATATTTTACGCCCAACTGATAACCGAATTTATTAGCCCAATAGCCGCTGTTTGTCACAATTTCGTGCACCAATAATTCATCTAAAAGCAACTGTCCATAAAACTGAAACTTCTTCGCTACATTGGCTTTAAAATCAAACCCGGCAAGCGCATTGTCCGGACTGCCTACAGTTCCTTCAATATGCCGTAAGAAAATAATTGGATTCAGATATTCAAAATCAAAATGATTGACTCTTCCAAAGATAATGCCCTCAAATAAACCGAGGTTGAGCCAGCGCGTTACATTCATACTCAAATGATGCATGGCCGCATACTTTCTATCCAGGAGGTTGTCGCCATCTTTTACAAACTGCGGCATTAATTCCATAAACAGGTTTTGATAATCAAACTTCCATATTTTGGTATTAAGTTTTAAAAACAGGTAACTGTTTCCGTCATCACTAAGGAAAAGACTTCTGTATCCATTGCCAATAAAATTCTTATCGTAGCCAAATTGTACGTCAATATATTTTGTCACATTAAAAGTGAAATAGCCTCTTCCATCAAAATAATCGTAGCCGTTAGTCTTGAAATTTTTGTAAAAACCCACCCCCGGCACGGCGTTATAATCGGCAACTCGTCTTTGATAAAAAGATGGCCCGCGTTCCTGGTTGTCAGTAATGGTGCTTGAAAAACCTATCTTATTAGCAATACGTCCGCGCAAGGTTACGCCACGTTTGTTATAATAAAGGCTTTCATCATTTCCTGATTCGGTACCAGCCTTAAATTCAATAACAGGATTTACCGCAAGATAAAAGTCCGGGATATCGACTTCCAAAAGGTTTGGCTTGGTAACATAAAATGTATTCCAAAGAGATTTTTTACTCAAAAAGCTTTCTTTGGAACCTGAGTACCATTCCGAACTACCCATAAACAGCGAATGCAAATTATATTTATCAACAGCGGTTAGATTTATTTCTCTATTTTTATCGTCATCTTCTATTAAAGAAGAATGATCAAGATTGCCGATACTATCTGCGTATTCCGCTTCCTGTACCATGGATCTTCGGCTATAAGGTTTCAATGTAGAAAAATTGAATTCATGAAGATATCCCTGTTTGATCTCTAACCTGTCCATCAGATGGTATTCTTTAGAACCTTCTGGCAGATAAGTAGTTTGAGCAAAAATGATTACGGGGCAAAAAAACAGAGTTAGGCAGACCGCAGTTTTTATAACTTGCATATAGTTCGCTAATAATAAATTAATTTTCAAGGTATGCAAAATTATCTTTTTAAAAATATTTCTGTCGTAAACGAAAATACTATTTCTGAAAAGGATGTGTATATTAAAAACGGGCGTATAGAAAAGATAGAACGACAGATAGAAATAAAAGGACGGGTTAATGAAATAGATGGGGAAGGAAAACATCTTTTTCCGGGCGCGATTGACGACCAGGTGCATTTTCGCGAACCAGGCCTCACTCACAAAGCAACTATCTATACAGAAAGTAAAGCGGCGGTTGCCGGAGGCGTTACTTCCTTTATGGAAATGCCCAATACAATTCCCAATGCGCTTACGCCTGAATTGTTAGAAGATAAATATGTTATTGGGAAAAATAACTCATTAGCCAATTATTCATTTTTCATGGGCGTAAGCAATACGAATGCCGAAGAAGTGCTGAAAATAAATAAAAGAAAAAATGATGTTTGCGGTGTAAAAATATTTATGGGCGCCAGCACAGGAAACATGCTGGTGGACAGCGAGCCAGCCCTGCACAAAATTTTCAGCGGAAGCGAATTGCTGATAGCGACACATTGTGAAGATGAAAAAATTATTAAAGAGAATTATAAGAATTTAAAAGCCCAAAAGCCTATTCTTGCTCCTGCAGACCATCCTGTTATCAGGAATGAAAATGCCTGCTACACTTCCTCTTCATTTGCGGTAGCGCTTGCAAAAAAATATAATAGCCGGTTGCATATTCTTCATATTACCACTGAAAAAGAACTGGAGCTTTTTACTAACCAAATCCCCTTAAAACAAAAGAGAATTACAGCCGAAGTATGTGTGCATCACTTACATTTTACAGCAGACGATTATGAAAATCTGGGTTATTTAATAAAATGCAACCCCGCTATAAAAGAGGCGAAAAATAAAGAGGCACTCTGGGAAGCATTGTTGGATAACCGTTTGGACGTTATCGCCACGGATCACGCGCCACATACTTTAGAAGAAAAAGAAGGGCCTTATGAACACGCACACTCCGGTTTGCCACTGGTTCAACACCCTTTATTGATGATGTTGCAATATTATAAACAAGGCAGAATTCCGTTGGAAAAAATCGCTGAAAAAATGAGCCATGCGGTAGCCGATTGTTTTAGAATAAAAGACAGGGGTTATATTCGGGAAGGAAATTTCGCTGATTTGGTTGTGGTAGATTTGAATCAATCGACCACCGTAAAAAAAGAAAATTTATTATACAAATGCGGATGGAGCCCTTTGGAAGGAGTTACTTTTCCTGCGGCTATATTGCAAACTTTTGTAAACGGCAATCTCGTTTATAATAATTCAATTTATGGAAATACCACCTGGGATGAATCTATTAAGGGGCATCGAATGCTATTTGAAGCCGATCGATAATTAATAGTAACACAAGAAATAATCATTAATCCTATTTAATTGATTAACTATTTTAAAGAATGGAAACAGACAAAACTACCTTAAAAGATCTTTCAATTTTTGATCGCGATGATGAATTCTCTGTTTTCAACAAACTAAATTTTACCCGAACAACCGGTGGCCGTGAACGGCTAAGACAGATTTTTAGTAATTCGCTTAGTGATATTGAATCAATAAATAACGTACAGAAAACATTGCAGTTAATTCTCGCAAACCGAGACCAATGGCCGCTTTTCATCAGTAACGGAACCGTAATGATGATCCATAAATTTTATGAATCTACCATTGATGATATTCCGCCAAGGCCTTCCATTATTTCGGCACGTTTGTATAAGTTATTACACGGCCCGGATTTTTCCCTGGTAAAATATTCTATTGGCCATGCTTTCGATTTTATAAAAGGAATGAAGCAAATTGTGTCAGTATTTTTGAATGATAATACGCCCACAAATTTCAAAAAACAATTGCAGAAAGCAGAAATACTAACTGAAAAAACGCAATTTTTGGTCGTTGCTCAGAAAGAAAAAGCGGAGGAAATGTCTAATGCCGAAATG
>JAHEZA010000333.1 GCA_023251335.1 Chitinophagaceae bacterium
AACAACCTTGGTTTAGGATTTCCATCCTGCGGCAAAGGCGTTACGGTTCCTATTTCTACAAAGCCGAATCCTAATGTTTCCAATTCATTCAGGTACTTTGCATTCTTATCAAAGCCTGCCGCAAGCCCTATGGCATTGGGAAAAGAAATTCCAAAAACTTCTTTCGAAATATTTTTTCCCGCAGGCGTAAACTTCTTTTTTAAATAATTTCTGATGAAAGAAAAACGGCAAAAAAAACGAAGCCGGTTCATGGAAAAATAATGAACTTCTTCTGCATCAAACCAAAATAATATATTGCGTAGTATTGAATACATGTCGGCGGCGAAGATAAGAATTGGATTTTTTCAAAAATCCGAAAGGGTTTTGGAACTGCTATTTTGTATTCTTTCCAAAATTGAAATACCAGGTATTTGTTCGTCTGCTATCAAGGATGATCGGTTATTTTCCAGTAAATTGGTCCATCAATCTCATCACAACGGCGCCGTCTTCTGCGCTGCTTGGGTTTGGCGCTTTATCTAAAAAATAATCAACCACCTTTTGTATCAAAGGTTGCTGTACGTGCTCAAGTGGATCAAACAAAATATTTTCTGTCTTACCATTTTTGATTACCTCAATTTTTTTATGCTCAAAAACAGGAAAGCATATTTTTCCTTCAGATCCCTGAATTTCACAATGGTCTTTTACATTTTCTTCTGCCACATTAAAACACCACAAACCATTAAAAATAACACCACTTTTGAATAAAATATTTCCGGAAACAATATCATCGGCGTCATACAGTTCCGATTGACTGAAAGCGTATCCGGACGCTTTTTCTATCTCTCCAAAAAACCAATACATCAGATCCAACTGGTGGGGCGCAATATCATGAAACAGGCCGCCACCGGCTATTGCCGGATTAACGCGCCACGCAACTTTAGGAATATCGAGCGCATCGCTGTTTAATGGCTTTTTGTAAAATTCTAAATGTGCAAAGCGTATGTCGCCAATAATTTTATCTGCCAGTAATTGTTTTACCTTATTAAAAAGTGGCTGGCCGCGGCGGTAATGCGCAACGGATACTTTTATGTTTTTTTCTTTGGCCACTTTGGCGATCATATTGGCGGAGGCGAAATTCAATGCCATAGGCTTTTCGATATAAACGGATTTGCCGGCGTTGATGGCTGCTATGGCATATTCTTCATGAAACGCGGGTGGTGTAGCTATATAGACGGCATTCACCTCATTGTCGTTTATCAGATCATCCGCGTCGTTATACCATTTAGGAACGTTATGGCGCTCTGCATAATCTTTTGCCATAGCTGCATCGCGGCGCATTACCGCTACAAGGGAAGAATTATTTACTTTATTAAAAGCGGGCCCGCTTTTTACTTCTGTAACATCGCCGCAGCCGATCATTCCCCAGCAAATAGATTTCATAAAATAGTTTTTATAAAAAATATAAAATTACTGATCATAACTCTAATCGTCGAAAAAGCTTCAACTTAATTTCGGTATTCTTGTTTGTTCGGAAATCTTCAGTAAACAAACAAAAAGGGCAAATTTTTATTTATCCCCTTTTGTTAGATGAATCTGTCTTTTTTTAATCTATCCTCTTTACTTTCGTAGGACAAATTTTTATTATGATACAGCGCGTACAAACTTTATGGATGCTATTGGCGGCGATAGCCATTTTTCTTACCATTAAATTTTCGTTTTATAGCGGAACGCTGATAATGGAAAACGTAACGAATCCGGCAACTGTATTAACTCCGGATGGAAGCTACCACGTATTAACGGCGCTGGATAATTTTTTAATATTAATTCTCACCAGCGCCCTCGGGACCTGCATCGCCGTAAATATCTTTTTATTCAAACATCGCAGCATTCAAATGAAACTTATTATCATATCTATTTTGGCTGAACTCCTCATTATTTATTTATACTTCCGCGAAACAAAAAAATTCTCCCAGGGAAGCTATAGCTTCACCTCCGTTCTTCATATCCTCATTGTTATCTTCCTGATATTAGCCGCCAAAGGAATTTATAACGATTCGAAGCTAATTAAAGAAAGTAACAGGCTGAGATAAAAATGAAAAACAGAAATAACAAATTGAGCATTCTTAAAGATATTGCCCCGTATAGCTTTCTTTCACTTTTTTCAAGCCTGCCGGAATACCGGCATAGACAACATTTCCGCCTTCATCCCCCGCTTCGGGGCCAAGATCAATTACCCAATCGGCAGATTTGATTACGTCCATATTATGTTCGATCACAATGATCGAATGACCTTGTTCAATGAGTGCGTTGAATGAGGTTAGTAATTTTTTTATATCATGAAAATGAAGACCTGTTGTGGGCTCGTCAAAAATAAAAAACAAATGTCCCTGTCCGCGGCCTTTGCCCAGGAAAGATGCCAGTTTTACGCGCTGTGCCTCACCGCCGGAAAGGGTATCAGAAGATTGTCCCAACTTAATATAACCCAACCCAACATCGCTAAGTGGTTGAATCTTTTTGGCAATCTCATCGCCGGAAATTTCTTTTTTCTTTAAAGAAGATTTTTCGTTTGAAAAGAAAGATATCGCTTCATCTACGCTCATTTCCAGCACATCAAAAATATTTTTGTCCCCGAATTTCACTTCCAGCACTTCGTCTTTAAATCTTTTTCCATGGCATACATCACAGATTAAATGAACGTCTGCAAGAAACTGCATTTCCACTACCTGCTCGCCCTCACCCTTACAGGCATCGCATCTTCCTCCATCCACATTAAAAGAAAAATGTTTTGGTTGATATCCTCGTATTTTGCTCAAAGGTTGTTTGCTGAATAGTTCTCTTATTTCGTCGTACGCTTTGATGTAAGTTACGGGATTGCTCCGCGATGATTTTCCGATTGGATTCTGATCTATCATTTCTACCTCCGAGATAAAATCCACATCTCCGGACAACCCTTTATTCTGCCCAACTTTCTCTGCAAATTCTCCTTTCAGTTTTCTTAATGCCGGGTATAATATTTGTTTTACCAACGTAGTTTTTCCACTTCCGCTTACCCCACTGATTACACACAAAACATTTAATGGAAAAACAACATCAATATTTTTTAAATTATTTTGTCGCGCTCCTTCCACTTTTATAGAACGATTCCATTTGCGTACATTTTTTGGAGGCTCAATTGTTAGTTCCCCTTTCAAATATTTCCCCGTAAGGCTTTCGGGATTTTTAACGATCTGGTTATAATTTCCTTCCGCGATTACTTCTCCTCCAAGATAGCTCGCCAGCGGCCCCATATCAATAATGTGGTCTGCTTTTCGCATTATCATTTCATCGTGCTCTACTACGACTACCGTATTACCAAGTGATTGCAAATTTTTTAATACTTCAATCAACTTCTCCGTATCTCTGGAATGAAGGCCAATGGAAGGCTCATCCAATATATAAAGCGAATCGGTCAAATTACTTCCGAGGCTTCGTGTAAGTTGAATGCGCTGACTTTCGCCGCCGCTTAGTGAATTAGCCAACCGGCTGAGCGTGAGATACCCAAGGCCCACATCGCATAGGGTCTTTATGCGGTTGTTAATCTCTATTAATATTCTTTTTGCTACTGTTTTATCAAAATCAGATAGATCTATTGCGGCAAACCATTTCTGCAAATCCTTCACTGGCATCTCGCATAGCTCGCCAATATTTTTATTAGCCACATGCACATATAAAGCCTCTGTTCTCAATCGGTATCCGTGGCATTCAGGGCACAAAGTTTTACCCCGGTAACGACTCAACAAAACCCTGTACTGGATCTTGTATAAATTCTGTTCTACTTCTTTAAAAAATTCATTCAATCCACCAAAATATTCATTGCCTGTCCATAACAGATTATACTGTGCACTTGTCAGATCTATGATCGGTTTATGAATGGGAAAGTCAAATCTGTTGGCGACTTTTATCAACCGCTCCTTCCATTGCCCGAGTTTCTCGCCACGCCATGGCGCAACGGCATTTTCATAAACACTTAATCTTTTATCAGGAATTACAAGGTCTGGATCGATGCCAAGCACCAGCGAAAAGCCACCACACACCGGGCATGCGCCGTATGGATTGTTGAATG
>JAHEZA010000334.1 GCA_023251335.1 Chitinophagaceae bacterium
ACTGGAGATCAGATTTGAGCGAAAAATCTTTTATTTTGGAAAGTATAACCAGGTTGTTGCTGGTTTGATTGATGACTACCTTATAATCGTAGTTGCTATAAATTAATGAGGTGTTGGAAAACAATTTATTGTTGAAAATATGATTCCAACGTAGCGTGGCAGTTGTATTTCCCCAATTGATACCAAACTGGCTACCATACCCTAGTTTATCCTTGCCAAAATAGCCTGATAAAAACAACCTGTCTTTTTCTCCAAACCGGTAATTGGCTTTTGCATTGATGTCGTAAAAATAGAGAATGCTCTTATTAATCGAACTGTCCTTTGAAAGTTTCAAAAACAGGTCTGCATAAGTGCGTCTGGCGCTAATGATAAAAGAGCCTTTGTTTTTCACAATAGGGCCTTCGAAGTTCAGCCGCGAAGAAATAAGGCCGATGCCTCCGCTAACTTTATATTGTTTGTCGTTGCCATCATTCATTTGCACATCCAGCAAAGACGATAAGCGCCCACCATATTGCGCGGGCATATCGCCTTTATAAATCGTAACATCTTTAATGGCATCTGAATTAAATGTAGAAAAAAAGCCGAGCAAGTGAGAGGCGTTATAAACGGTTGCTTCATCAAGTAAAATTAAGTTTTGATCGGCTGCACCACCACGTACAAAAAAGCCGGCGGATCCATCACCACCTGATTTAATGCCAGGCAGAAGCTGGATGGTTTTAAGAATATCCTTTTCACCAAATATTACCGGAACATTTTTGATTTCATTAATGGAGATTTTTTGAACGCCGGGTAATGTCCGGGTGATATTGTCACCTTTTCTCGCCATGACGACTACTTCCTGTAATTGGGTGCTTTGCGGAACCATTTGAATGGTTAGCATCTGATCGCGCTGTAAAGAAATTTTTATGGTATCATCTTTATACCCTGAAAAGCTGGCGATCAAAGTGTAATCGTTTGCCGGAGCGCTGACCGAATAAAAACCGTACCTGTTGCTCACTACTCCTGATTCAGGGTTTTCAAGTAGTGAAATACTCGCGCCAATCAAGGTTTCGCCGGTCTGCTTATCTTTAATAGTGCCACTGACCGTATGCTTTTGCTGAGAAAAACATAGTTGTGTTATAAATAGAGTAATGATTAAAAAAAGCCCTTTCTTCACCTTGAATAATTGAAATAAAAACAGTTTGCAAAACTACTTCTAAAAGGCCATCTCAACAATCCAATTTAGTTAAAGCGGTGGGAAAAGTATCTTGCTACCATCTGTTGTTCCATAAGTTCTTTCCGGTTTCAGTATATCAATTTTTTGTCGATTCAAAATATTCGGCTTTCAATCAAAATCCGGATAGAGCTTATCCAGTAAAGGAACAAATAAGGGCTATTTTATTTTACTTTTACATGCATTGACAAAAGCATTAACAGACTTCTGTTTTCTGCTCAACGTAAATGCAATCAACCCTTATAGAGTATGGGTGTTGTAAGCTTAGGCAGGCTGTGCGCCTGCATTGAAAAAACTCATAGAATATGAAAAGGAATTACACGCATCTTATTTTGGGACTTACGATTGGTGTACTAATAGGATTGTTTATTGGTAAACAAATATTCGTGAAAGGCCATTTGCAAAATTCCGGGAATACAACCAATAACTTAGCTAACGCCACGAACAGCGAAAATACGGGAGCAGCTACAGGAATTCCACAAAAAGTTTATGAAGTATTAAAATATATCAAGGCAAACCATCGTGCTATGCCAGGGTATGTTGGAGGGCGTGTTTTTTCTAACCGTGAAAAAATAGTTCCGCAATTTGATGAAACCGGAAAACCAATTAAATACCGGGAATGGGACGTGAACCCAAAAGTGCAGGGTCAAAACAGAGGCGCCGAACGGATACTTACCGGCAGCGATGGCAGCGCATGGTACACCAACGATCATTATAAATCTTTTAAAGAAATAAAGTAGAATGAGTACGATATTAAATTTTCCCGAGCCATATTATTCTGAGAATAATATCCGCTATGTTTTTTTAGATGGACGGTCTTGCAAGCAAACAGACGATTGCTATGCAACCTTACAAAAGCAGCTTTCTTTGCCGGATTATTTTGGTAATAATTTAGACGCATTGGAAGAGGTAGTCAACGATCTGGATTGGATACAAGAAGAAAAAATTAAGATCATTATTTTGAACTCGTCTGAATTATTAGTGAATGAGGCTGATAAGAAAGAAAGCTTTTTGGACATCCTTAATGAATGCGACAACGAAAAGCTTGAAATAATATATTTGGGTGATGGAAGTAAAACACTTGAATATTGAGCATTGAACATTGATTGTTGATTATTTCCCCGTGTTTTGTAAAACCTATTCAAATAAGATTATCATAAAAAATAAATTCATCTATTTATAGAAAATAAAATACATTATTTTTATAACGATAAAAATTTTCTTAACACAATTAAACAATTAAACTATGAGCGCAGACAACAAACACCTTGCCGCCGTTCTGCTCGGAGCCGCCGCAGCCTTTGGAGCCTACAAGTATTCACAGATGACGGATGAAGAAAAACAAAAAATGGCTAATGGGATAAAAGATAAATTTCATAAGCTGAAAGCAGAAGCCGAAAGCGCCGGCGATAGTGCAAAGAATTATTTTGGCGACTTAAAAGACAAAGCAGCAGGCTTGCTCAAAGAACATTTTCCTGATGTGGAAAAACATTTTGAAGATTTTTTTAAAGGGCCTTCAAATGAAACCACTTCTACAGTAAATGCTACTCCAACAGAATCTTAATTCTGTTTCGCGGCCTTTCGATAATTATTTTACGCTACACCGGGAAGGTTTTTATATCATTCCCGGTTTTTTATTTTAAAATAGAGCCGGTTGCCCATGGCTCTCAGTAAACGAATCAGCCTGACCGGCAGGTATGCAAATCGGTGAGAATTTAAAATTGTCACTTTGAGTTGGCAGTTAAAATATTTTTTGAAGAATATATTTCGATACCACATCTTTGCAACGAAATGCCCTACAACCAAAACCAATCTGCGCCAATGGCGAAAGTAGTAATTGCCTTTGCTATTGTTTACATAGTGTGGGGCTCTACCTATTTTTTTGTTCAGGCGGCGTTAAGAGATTTTCCTCCATTCATTTTAGGCGCTTTACGTTTTATGACAGCGGGTGTTATTCTGCTGGTGTGGTTAGCGTTCAAAAAGCAAAAATTATTCAATCGTCCACAACTGATATCATCTTTTATTGTTGGTAATCTGCTATTGTTTATAGGAAACGGAACCATTATCTGGGCTGAGGAAACCCTTCCAAGTTCGCTGGTAGCAGTATTGGTTTCCGCATCGCCGGTTTGGTTTGTATTGTTTGATGCAAGGACATTGAAATCCAATTTGCGTAACCCATTCGTTATTACCGGGGTTACTATTGGCCTTGCCGGCGTAATTCTTTTATTTAGCGAGAAAATCTATCACCAACTTTCCCCCGTTAGCGGAAACTTGGAAATAATTTCTTTAATCGTGGTTGTTGCGGGCAGTGTTAGTTGGTGCATTGGTTCGCTATATTCAAAATACAAAACTTCCGGAGACCCGATTGTTGGCGCGGGCTGGCAGATGGTTTTTGCAGCGCTATCATTTTTGGTACTGTCATTCTTCACTGATGAATTTAAACAGGTTCATATCTATGAGATTCATTTGCGTGCATGGCTCTCTGTTATATATCTTGTATTAATGGGTTCGATAGCAGGCTACAGTGCTTATATCTGGTTATTACAGGTGAGGCCGGCCACGCAGGTGAGCACGAACGCTTATGTGAATCCCGTTGTGGCCGTATTGCTCGGCGTTCTTTTTGGTGGTGAATTTATCAATAGCCTTCAAATAGGTGGGTTGGCTATTATCTTACTTAGTGTGTTTATAATTAATTATGACAAATATAAAATCAGGTAAATAGAGATTCCGTTCTTTACGCATGTACTTGTTGTAATGATGCACTAATCATAGTTCCGTAACTTTTATTTCATCTGCAACAATCCATGTATCACCTTCCTTCTTATAAATATATATTGTATCCCAACCTC
>JAHEZA010000335.1 GCA_023251335.1 Chitinophagaceae bacterium
GATGGATTTACTTCAAGGTTATTCACGGAAACATATACTTCAGATAAGCCTGCCGGAAATCTTTCTAAAGAATGGGCGGAGCGATTGGGCTTATCCACGGATGTAATTATTGGCGTTGGCGCATTTGATGCACACATGGGCGCTGTTGGAGGACAAATAGAACCTTACCATTTAAGTAAGGTGATGGGCACATCCACCTGCGATATGCTGGTGGCGCCGATGGATGATGTAAAAGGTAAATTGATAAAAGGAATTTGCGGACAGGTGCCCGGCTCCGTTATTCCGGGAATGATGGGCATGGAAGCCGGACAGTCTGCATTTGGCGATACCTACGCCTGGTTCAGGAATATGATTATTAATTCTTTCAAAAATATTTTAAAAGATTCTAGAATAATTGATGCAGCGACTGCGGATTTATTACAAAAAGAATTACATGATAAATTAATCGTTCAACTTTCTGTTGAAGCAGCAAAACTTCCGCTGAATGAAATGGATGAACTGGCTGTTGATTGGCTCAATGGCCGCCGGACACCCGATGCCAACCAGGAACTCAAAGCTGCCATTATAAATTTGAACCTTGGCACAGATGCGCCCCGCATTTTTAAAGCATTGGTAGAAGCTACTTGCTTCGGAGCAAAAGCAATTGTTGACAGGTTTAATGTTGAGGGTGTCCCTGTGAAAGGATTGATTGGCCTCGGTGGCGTTGCAAAAAAATCTCCGTACATCATGCAGGTAATGGCAGACGTAATGGACATGCCGATTCGAATTCATAAATCAGAACAGACATGTGCTATTGGTGCCGGGATGTTCGCCGCGACTGCTGCAGGAATTTATGATAAGGTAGAAGACGCCATGGCTGCTATGGGCCAGGGTTTCGATGCAGAATATCAACCCAATAAAAAGAATGTTGAATTATACAAAAAGAGATACGAAAAATACAAAGCGTTGGGAAAATTTATTGAACAATGAGTAAATATGATGAAATAAAAGGACTTGCGTACAAAGCCAACATGCAATTGCCGGAGTTGGGTTTGGTACTTTTTACATTCGGCAATGCAAGTGCTGTGGATAGAAAAGAAGGTGTGTTTGCCATCAAGCCAAGCGGTGTTCCTTATGTTGAACTTTCCGCGGATAAAATAGTGATTGTTGATTTTGATGGCGAAACAGTAGAAGGAAATTTGCGCCCATCTTCTGACACACTTACACATGCCGTTCTTTACAAACATTTTGAAAATATAGGTGGAATTGCACATACACATTCCTGTTATGCTACAGCCTGGGCGCAAAGCCTGCGTGACATTCCTATTTATGGAACTACCCATGCAGATCACACTACGTCCGATATTCCTTGTGCAGCGCCCATGAATGATGAAATGATACAAGGCGATTATGAATACCAAACAGGATTTCAAATCATTAACGCCCTGAAAGAAAAAAATATAAGTTACGAAGAAATGGAAATGATTTTGGTGGGCAATCATGCGCCGTTTACCTGGGGAAAAACTGCAGACAAAGCGGTGTATAACAGTGCAGTGTTGGAATCAATTGCCAAGATGGCTTTCATAACAGAAAGCATAAAAGCAGATGCATTGCGATTGAAGGATTCTTTAATAAAAAAACATTACGAACGGAAGCACGGAAAAGATTCTTATTACGGGCAATAGATATGTCATCCCAGAACTTGTGGAAGGGGATAGGCGAGGATTTTTAAAGTGGATGCGCTCGCACCACAGCAAAACAACAAATAAGGTGAATTGTCAACCAGTCTTAAACGTCAACGGAAGTTCTTTTGGGAAGAAGGCTCGGAGGGTATTGAAGATAGCTTAAACATTTTTTATGAAAAAAATTTTTCTTTCATTTTTTCTCTTGTACAACGTGGTTGTTTTTGCGCAGTACAAAGATTATCCTATACAGCCATTGGCTTTTAACCAGGTGCATCTTTCCGATAATTTCTGGCTACCGCGTTTGAAAATTAATGAAGCCGTTACCATTCCCGCTTCTTTTGAAAGGTGTGAAAATACCGGCAGGGTAAAGAATTTTGTGATGGCTGGGGAGCATTCAGGGAAGTTTTGCACCATCTATCCCTTTGATGATACAGATATTTATAAGACGATTGAAGGGGCTTCCTATTCGCTGAGTTTATTTCCTGATGCAAAACTGACAAAATATATTGATTCACTGATTACTATCATTGCGGCAGCGCAGGAACCGGATGGTTATTTATACACGGCGAGGACAATTGACCCACTTCATCCTCAGGCATGGGCGGGCGCAAAGCGTTGGGTGAATGAAAGAAAATTAAGTCATGAATTATATAATGCAGGCCATTTGTATGAAGCGGCTGCGGCACATTACATAGCCACCGGTAAAAAAAATCTATTAAATATTGCATTGAAAAATGCGGATTTGGTTTGTTCTGTTTTTGGCCCTGGGCTCACTCAGGAGCACACTGCACCTGGCCATGAAGTAGTTGAAATGGGTTTGGTAAAATTATATCGCATCACCGGGAAAAGCGAATACCTGATTACCGCAAAATATTTTATTGAAGAAAGAGGCCGCGATGTGAGCTATGATTCAACAAGCAAAGATGAATGGAAGAATGGCTCGTACTGGCAGGATAATATTCCTGTCGTAGACCAGACGGAAGCAGAAGGCCACGCAGTGCGTGCAGGTTATTTATATTCTGCAATGGCGGATGTGGCGGCGCTTTCCGGAGATAAAAAATTATTGAATGCTGTTGATACAATATGGGATAATGTAGTGGGCAAAAAAATGTATGTCCAGGGAGGAGTGGGTGCCGTAGGAGATGGTGAACGTTTTGGAGATAATTATCAATTGCCTAATTCCACAGCCTATAATGAAACCTGTGCAGCCATCGCACAGGTATTCTGGAATGAAAGAATGTTCTTATTGCACGGTGATTCAAAATACATAGATGTTCTTGAAAAGACTTTATACAACGGGTTAATTTCAGGGATTGGGCTTGATGGAAAATCATTTTTCTACACCAATGCCATGCAAATTAAAAATAGTTTTTCGCATCCTGATATGGAAATTACGCGATCCGGTTGGTTTCCGTGTTCATGTTGCCCGACCAATTTAGTAAGGTCATTGCCTTCTGTTCCGGGTTATATTTATGCGCAAAAAGATAATAGCATTTATACCAATTTATTCATCAGCGGCAATGCCACTTTAAATATTGCCGGCAATCTAATTCAGATCGTTCAGCAAAACGATTATCCATGGGATGGTGATTTGAAATTCACTGTTAATCCAAAAAAATCTTTTGACTTTTCAATGCTGATACGCATTCCGGGTTGGGCCAGAAACGTAGCTATGCCTTCTGACCTCTACGCATTTAATAGCGATTCTGATAAAAAAGTGATCATTACCATAAACGGAAAAGAGATTGATTATAATCTTGAAAATGGCTACGCAGTCTTGAACAGAAAATGGAAAAAGAATGATGTGATAGAAGTAAAACTTCCGATGGAGGTTAGAAAAGTTGTTGCCAATTCAAATGTGAAAAGCGATGTAGGAAAAGTGGCCCTACAACGCGGCCCGATAATGTATTGTGCAGAATGGATTGATAATAATGGCAAAGCATCTAATCTTGTAATGCCTGTCAACACTGCATTTTCGACAGAATTCAAGCCTGGTCTTTTGAATGGGATTGAAGTATTGCAAGCGAACGTTCCGGCAATCATTGTTGAAAATAATGGCGAAGCGATCACAACGAAAAATCAAAGCTTTACAGCAATCCCGTACTATGCCTGGGCAAACAGGGGCAAGGGTGAAATGATGATTTGGTTTCCGGAAAAAGTGAAAGATGTTGATCTACTTGCATCGCAGTAAATAAAACCAGGGCCATAAGCTTGTCGAATGGTCGAACGGAGGCAGGAGAGAGGCTTTCAAATTTTTAACCAGTAAAACAATAAATTAATTGAATTATCAATCAGTCTTTAAAATCAAACAATGAAAGAATTTAAACAACTCGAAGCGTGGTTTATAACGGGAAGCCAGCATCTTTATGGTGAAGAGACTTTAAAAAAAGTGGCCGG
>JAHEZA010000336.1 GCA_023251335.1 Chitinophagaceae bacterium
AGATAAAAACGTAACGATAATTACGATTAGCACCAAGGCTATTGTGTCTGCATAAGGCCTGATAAGATCTATTTTTTCGAGGTAAGGTTGCAGATAGATGCTGAATCTTTCGCCTGAATACACACCCGTAAGAATGGATATAAGGGTAATATAAATTTGCGTGGTAGATAAAAATATATCCGGGTGTTCTTTCAGTTCTAACGCTACTTTCGATTTTTTGTCGCCCCTGTTGGCTGCTGCTTCCAAACGGTTTTTCTTTGCCGAAACCAAGGCCATTTCGCACATCACAATGAATGCGTTCAAAAGGATTAAAACGAGTAATATAAAAACTTCAGCCATAAATAATTTTTTCACTGAGGCATCTCCAATCCAATTTTTTTATTGAAGATTATTGCCGGAATACTTCCTGTAATTATGCCAACTATCGCGCCACTAAATATATCAAAAGGAAAGTGAACTCCTACATATACCTGTGCATACGAAATTGCGAATGCCCATAAAAACAAAAACGCCCATTTTGGACTTATCGCCTTCCGGAATGTTGTAAATATAAACATTGCCGCGGCAAAATGATTAGCGGCATGTGAAGAAGTAAAACTGGAACTTACGGGACAATAAGATACCAGGACCCTGATATTACCGACAAGCAATGGATCGTGGCAGGGCCGTAGCCTGATGAAATTCTCTTTTATCAATGTGCTGCTGACATAATCACTAAGCATTACATTTATTATTAAAAATAAAACCCATAGCCATCCTCTTATCTTAAAATTAATGGTGGCAAAAACTGCCAGGAAAAAATAAAAAGGCACCCATACAGCAGGCTCACGGATATATGGTAAAAAAATATCAAAAAAAGCATTGTGCCACTGGCCGTTCATTTTGCTAAACAGCCGGTAATCAAACTGTTTAATCGCATCTGGCAGAAAGGCGGCATTCTGTATTTCTATGAGAATCATGTACGCAAAAATAACCATTGATTAAAAAACGTAGTTAAATATTTACTTTTGCCGGGTTCTTAATGTGTTTACCTCTATACATTTGATGCATTCATCTAAACTTTTTTCATGAAAAAACGGGCCAACTTTCCTCTCCTGGTAAAATGGATGTTTCTTACTGGAATTGCTTTTTTGATTTTTATGACCATCATGCGATTTGTATTTTTCTTTCATTTCGCCGGCCGTAATTATTCTTTTTCCAATTGCTTTAGCGCGTTCCTGCTAGGCTTTCGTTTCGACGTAAGGATTGTATGTGGCATCGTGCTTTTCCCTTTCGTTATTGGTAATCTCCGGCTGAAATATAGTGCTAAAAACCGGCTGACTGGTGGCAGTATCGCACAGGTAATATTTACCATAATCATAATGCTGTTGCTGATTTATTTTATGCGCAAAGGGCATGGCACTCCCTCCACACTAACGGCAACCGGTATTTTATTTGCGCTGGTATTGGCGTGGCTTTTCATCACTAAAAACTGTAACCCATTCGAAAATGCAGTATCACGGAAAATTTTTAAAATCTATTTTTTTATTATTGCATTCATCATAGCATTTTTTTATGCCATTGATTTTGAGCACTTCGATTATCTGCATGAAAGACTAAACGCCGGAGCGCTGAATTATCTCGCTGACGCAAAGATTTCGATGAATATGGTTTGGGAAACATACCCGGTAATTACGTTATTCATTTTGGTGATTGCTGCAGCGTTGTTTATATACTGGCTTATTGTAAGATGGTATAAAAAAATAGCCAAATCCAATTTTACAGGGCATGTAGTGACAAAGTTTTCGATGGGGTTCATTTTTGCGTTACTGCTTGGGCTGGGAGTTTTTGGGAAATTAAATCAATTCCCGTTGCGATGGAGTGACGCCTTTATTTTTGATGATAATTTCAAATCAAATCTTTCGCTGAATCCAGTCCAAAGTTTTTTAAGTACGCTGAAATTTAAAAATTCGAATTATGATATTAAGAGAGTAAAACAATACTATCCGTTGATAGCTCAATATCTTGGCGTACAACATCCTGACTCAACCCTGTTGAACTATACAAGAGTTCACGAAGCAGTGGCGCCGGCTAATCCTCCAAATGTTGTAGTGGTTATTTGCGAAAGTTTTTCTGCTTATAAAAGCAGCATGTGGGGCAATCCTTTGAACACAACGCCTTATTTTAATGAAATGTGTAGGCAAGGAATTTTCTTCGATCGTTGTTTTACGCCAGCTTACGGAACAGCGCGTGGCGTGTGGGCGGTAATAACGGGAATCCCTGATGTGGAATATCCTACCACTGCCAGCCGTAATCCCTCTTACGTAGATCAGCGTTCTGGTATTAACGAATATAAAGGATATCAGAAATATTATTTTATCGGCGGAAACTCAAGTTGGGCAAACATTCGCGGGTTGCTCACTAATAATATAGACAGTCTGCATCTTTATGAGCAGGATGATTATACATCCAAAGTGATTGATGTATGGGGCATTAGTGATAAGAATTTATTTCTGGAAGCCAACAAGGTGCTGAAAAAACAAACGCATCCTTTTTTTGCCGTTATTCAAACCGCAGACAACCACCGTCCTTATACAATCCCGGAAGAAGACAGGAAAATATTTGCATTAAAAGAGTTTCCTGTTGATACGTTGAAAAAATATGGTTTCGAAAATAATGCTGAATTGAACGCATTCAGATACACCGACTTTGGTTATGAAACATTTATAGAAACAGCAAAAAAAGAGACCTGGTTCAATAATACCATTTTTGTTTTTGTAGGCGATCACGGCATACGTGGCGATGCCGGAAATATGTTTCCCGAAGCCTGGGAAAAAGATGGGCTAACAACACAGCATGTACCGTTACTTTTCTATGCGCCGGCATTGTTGTCGCCGCAAAGGATCGACAGAACATGTTCTCAGCTTGATTTGATTCCTTCTGTGAGTTCACTTGCGGGAATTTCATTCACCAATACCACATTGGGGGAAAATCTATTTGACACAACGCTGCATAATTTGCCGTTCAAAAACAAGGCATTTTTATTTGATCCGGAAATAAAACAAATAGGAATGGTAACGGATGATTACAGCTACGTTCATGACTTGTTGAGCGGAAGGGAAGATTTTCGTTCTTCGAAAGATAATTTACCGTTACCACAAAATGCGGAAACAGCCGCTGATAAAAAGGCCCTTCATGACCTGTCGCAGGCTTATTACGAAACCGCACGATACCTGCTGCTTCATAATAAAAAAGAAAATGAAGCCAAGCCTTAAGAAATTTAATTACTTGTTTCCCCATGAATTTAAAAAATAAAATTCCAACATCAATTCCACTGACTATTCAGTGGCTGGTGATGCTTTGGTTTATTTACATCTTCATTTTTACGCTTTTAAGAATCGCAACTGTTGTTTTATTTATTCCCGATGCAGATTCGGTTTCTTCATTGCTGCGTTCGTTCTGGCTTGGTTTCAGATACGATGCCAAATGGATTGCTATTATTTTATTGCCCATTGCCATCTTATCAGTATATGCAAAGTTTTCTCCGTTCTATTCTGAAAAAAATAAAAAATTCTGGTCATATTATTTAGCCATTGCCACACTAATTGTTCTATTTTTTTTTGGCGCCGATTTTGGAAACTTCAGCTACAACCATACCCGCATCAATGCCAGCGCGCTGAACTTCGCAGAGGATCCCGGCATATCATTCAAAATGCTTTGGCAGAGCTACCCGATGGTTTGGCTGGTTGCTGCTTTAATTATAACTGTGTTTCTGATGTCGCGGCTTTTTAAAAGAACTCATGTTCTTACCACCAAAAGAAACCTGCAGGAAAATATGATTTATAAAAGACGATGGCATGTGGGCGCCATCCTGTTTCTGGCCTGGAGTATTTATGGGCTGTTTTCTTTTCAACCTTTGAAATGGAAGGATGCTTTTGAGCTGAATAATAATTTCAAATCTTACGTAGCATTAAATCCGCTTCAAAATTTTTTCTCTACTTTAAAATTCCGGAAACCATCTTTTGATGATGAGAAAGCAAAAGGGTATTTTCCATTAATCGCTAATTTTCTTCAATTAGAT